>CAIVNT010000455.1 GCA_903907305.1 uncultured Ignavibacteriota bacterium | reverse complement strand
TCTTACGACACATGAGGACCGTCCCATCACAAATTCAATTACCGGCGTTTATCAACTTTCATTGTCGGCGGATGGAAATAAGCTCGCATTCTCCGCGCTGGACAAAGCCGGATTTGACATTTTTCTGCTGAAGACGCCGTTCGAACGGAAAATTGCAGCCGCATCTCTGGAACCGACGGAATATATCAAACGGAAAAAAGGACTGATCCCGAAAAATGCTGATTCGCTTGCCGCAGTGGTTGTTACGGAAAAGAAGCCGGACACCACGAGTGTATACGGCGACAATGTGAAGATCGATTTTAACAATTACGTCTTTACGGATGAGGGGACAAAAGAGAAAGAAACTGATATCGTGCCGACACTGAATACCAAAACGCTTGCTATCTCCGGAAATATGGACGAGGACAGTAATTTTATCGTCAACAAATACAAATTAAATTTCTCGCCCGATATCGTCTACGGAAACGCCGCGTTCAGCACATTCTACGGCGTGCAGGGGACGACGATGATGTCCTTCAGCGATATGCTCGGGGACCATCAGATCTATTTCCTGACGAATCTTCTTCTCGATCTGAAGAATAGCGATTATGTGCTCGCTTATTTCTATCTGCCGTCGTATATCGATTACGGCGTTCAGGGATATCACAGTGCACGGTTCCTGTATCTAGAGGATACAATGGGCGTTTCCCTTTATCGCTTCCGAACATGGGGAATTTCCGGTTCTGCATCGCTGCCGTTGGACCGATTCTACCGTCTCGAATTCGGGCTTGCGTGGATGAATTTACTGCGTGAAAATCTGGAGTATTCATTGGTGGGAAATGAGAAACGGCAACTCATCACCCCGTCGGTCAGTTTCGTCCACGACAATACACTGTGGGGATATACATCGCCCAATAACGGATCGCGGTATAATGTGAACGCCATGTTCAGTCCGAAACTCGGAAAGAATTCACTGGATTTTCAAACGTATACCGCTGATTATCGGACGTATTTCAAATTTTGGAGAACATATTCCTTTGTGATGCGGTATTCGGGAGGACTGAGTCTTGGCAAGAATGCACAGCAGTTTTTCATCGGCGGCACGGAAGGATGGATCAACCGTGAGTTCGAGAACGGCGGCATACCGATCAAGCACATCGAAGATTTTGCCTTCCTTACCCCCGCACTGCCGATGCGCGGATTCAATTACAATGTCCGTAATGGCACGAAATACGCTTTGGCGAACTTCGAATTGCGTTATCCCTTTATACAATATCTGGTCACCGGCGGACTCCCCATCGCTCTCGGCAATATCACCGGTGCAACGTTCATGGATGTTGGTTCGTCGTGGACGAGGGAATCAGCATTCAAAGGAATCGTAAAAGATGCGCAGGGAAAATTCGTGACCGGAGACCTGCTGATCGGAACCGGTATGGGGATCCGTATGTTCGTCTTCGGTCTACCGTTGAAGATCGACGTAGCGTGGTCCTACAACGGCGACGCATTCTCCGTTCCGAAATACTACTTCTCGCTCGGCGGTGATTTCTAGTTTAGCAAAAGGAACACGGAAAAAGCGGATCGGACGGATTTTCACGGATACGAATTGTAGGTCCGAACGTTGCTTGGACCACAATTTATAAGAACTTGCAGCAACGTTGCTGAGACACAAAGAAGAAATGTTGGGGCGGACAGTTTACCCGCCGCGCTTTTGCCGAAGGCATTACTTTGTGATTGGCGGGCAAGTCCGCCCTTTGTTTTATAGAACAGGTCCGCCAAAATCAATAGAACACGGATTCGGCGGATTAGCAAGGATACGAATTGTAGGTCCGAGCGTTGCTCGGACCACAATTTATAAGAACTTGCAGCAACGTTGCTGAGACGCAAAGAAGAAATGTAGTGGCGGACGCAAGTCCGCCCTTTGTTTTGTAGAACACGTCAGCAAAAGAGCACACCCGCCACAACGACGGCTGGCAGGGATGACCCGGAAAGAATGGATTATCACGGATGAGAATTGTAGGTCCGGACGCCCGTCCGGACCGCGTTCGAGGATGATTCACCGCAAAGGCGCTGAGACACAAAGATAATAGCAGGGCGGACAATAGTCCGCCCTTTTGTTACAATAGAACATGCCCGCACAAAAGATGGCCGGCAGGGAAGAAAATATACAGGGATAGATACCCATCCATCCCAATTGCGAAAAAATCACCGTCGTAGAGATAATTCTCCGTCTCCACGGTATTTTTTTAAATCAACGCAAAAAGCCCGTTCTATATCAGAACGGGCTTTTTTTTGGATCATATATTTGTTTTACGCTTTCATCATCTGCTTGTTCCAATACAGATAGAACGGAATTCCGGCGGCTACAAGGAACAATCCCACCATTGAATCGCGTGTCTGATGGACGATCGTATTATAGACGAACCACGTTGCAACGAGTATGAACGCCACGGGAATGACCGGATAGAACGGCACTTTGTATGAACGGACTGCATTCGGCTGTTTTGCACGGAGAATGAATACTGCCACACCACCGAGCGCGTAGAATATCCAGCCCGCAAAGATCACATACGTGAAGATTTGATCGTAGGTTCCTGTCAGACACAGAATGCACGCCCACGCGCACTGCACGAGCAAGGATTTATTCGGCGTGCGGAATTTCGGATGAACTTCTCCCATACTCTTAAAGAACATTTTGTCCTTCGCCATCGCGTAGAATACACGGGCAGTCGTCATGGATGTAGCATTCACTGTGCCGAACGTGGAGATCATGACCATGGCAGAGATGATGGCGCCGCCCCAGCCGTAGAAGACCACATTCATCACATCCGCTGCGACAAGTTTGGAATGAGCGATCTCGTTGATCGGTAGAATGTACAGATACGCCATATTCGTGGTGACGTAGATAAGAATGACGGCAAGCGTTCCGATGATGAGTGCGCGGGGAATATTTTTTTGAGGTTCGATCACTTCCCCCGCGAGATACGTCAGCGAATTCCATCCGTCGTAGGACCAGAGAGTGGCGATCATCGCGATTCCCACAGCAGCAAGCAACGAACCGGATGAGGGCATTCCCCAAAGCGGGAAGAAGTGGTCAACGTTTCCTTTTCCGGAAGTGAATGCAAGAACGATAATTGCTCCGATTGCGACTATTTTTAAGGATGTAAAGACATTTTGTATGATGCCGCCGAACTGAACTCCAAAATAATTGATAGTGGTCACGGTGATGATCGCTCCGATCGCCACCATTGTGATGCCGACATTTTTAAGGGGATAAATGTTCCCGAGCAGCGGCAGCTGCCATGCTTCAAGCTCAGGTCCGAGATGCGGAAGATCGATGAAGTATCCGAGATATTTTGCAAATGCAACAGCAATCGCTGCAATAGAACCGGTCTGATAGACAATGAATGTCGTCCAGCCGTAGAGAAATGCTGTTAACTGACCGAATGTGACCCGGAAGAAAACATATTGTCCGCCCGCTTCGGGAATGAGACTCGCTACTTCTGCGTTCGTCAACGCGCCTGCCAGTGTCAACAATCCGGTAAGGATCCACACGCCGATCATCAGTCCGGGCACATCGACATTCGCAGCAACATTCTGCGGTGTCAGGAAAATTCCCGAGCCGATCACGGAGCCGATGACGACCATAACGGCATTAGTGAGGGTTAAACGACGTGCAAGAGTTTGTTTTTGCGGATCAGAAGACATTTGATTCTCCGGTATGATTGATGCGAAAAAAATAGTCAATCACACGGCAAGATGCAATGCACAGGGGGGAAGAAATTGAGTGTTATATCGGACACGACATCGTTGAATTGTCATGCTATTCTGAGCGATGCCCGGAGGGCGAAGCGAAGAATCTGAAGGAAATAAAAAATATTCGCATCAGATTCTTCACTGCGTCCCGAAAAACATCGGGACTCCGTTCAGAATGACAATGATCCAGAATATCCGAAACAACCTTATTTTTCCGTTGACTGCGGTTTCAGCGGCAGAGTAACCGTGAATGTGCTTCCTTTATTCACTTCGCTTTCAACGGTGATGGTGCCGCCGTGGATGTCGGCGATCCATTTGGAGATAGAGAGTCCGAGACCGCTGCCGCCGAGATCGCGCGTGCGGGCTCTATCCACGCGGAAGAAACGGTCGAAGATCTTTGTCAGGTCTTCCGCAGGGATTCCGGCACCGGAATCTTTGATAAGGATCTTTGCGAAGCGCTGTTCACGGATGAGCGAGATCTCTACCGTGCCGTTGTCCGGTGTGTATTTAATAGCATTGTCGATCAGATTCAGCAGGAGCTGACGAAGTCGGACAGAATCACCTATGATCAAAGCATCATCCAAAACACCGGTGCGGACAGAAATATTCTTACTCTCTGCAAGGATCTCACAGTCCTCATACAATTCCTGAACAATGGAGCGGAGCCAGACATCTTCCGTTGCGAAGTTGGTCATTCCGCGGTCCGCTTTTGCGAGGGTCAGAAGATTCTCGATGATGGCAGTCATGTGCATCGTCTCTTCGAGTGAACTTGAAAGCACTTTGCGGTATTCTTCCGTTGTCTGTTTCTTGGAACGGAGCGCAAGTTCGATCTCGCCGCGCATGATGGTGAGCGGTGTGCGGAGTTCGTGGGATGCATCGCTGGAGAACTGCTGGATCTGTGCGAAGGAAAGCTGCAGCCGGCTGATCATCTCGTTGAATGTTGCGACAAGTCTTCCGAGTTCATCATCCATTCCTGTGAACTGAATGCGCTGATCGAGATTAAGCGCGGTAATGGCTCTGGCAGTCCGCGCAATATCATCCACCGGTTTCAGTGAACGCGTAGCGAGGAACCATCCGCCGCCGATGGAAATGACGATGGCCACGGGAATGAGATAGATAAAAATGAAGAAGAGATTGCTGAGAACTTCGTTGATCTCGGAAATGGGATACGCAACATACACTTTCATCGTCCTGTCTTGACTGACAGCAAGACGCAGCGGCTGGCCTTTCGCATTCCACACGGTGACCAGTTTTGTAATATCCTGCGGAACATCGTCGAACGTGATGTCTTCTTTCCCGAGTCCGGATTTATAGAGGATGTCTCCGTTCCTATCCTTGATCTGAATGATCTGTTTCTTCGGAGTGAGCAGTGTGTGTTCGTAGATCTGATTCCAGATGGCGTCGAATTCCACATCCGTTGAATCGATATTGACGATCTCCACTTCATCCGTTTTTCTGATCACTTTCGCAGGAGATTTCTTTTCATTGGCCGGTTGCAGTTTTGGAATGATCCGTTGTTTCTTCAATTTTACTTTGCTGGCGCGCGGTTCAATGAAGTTCTTCAGCCAAACGACTTCATTATAGAGGGAGCGGTCTAAACTGGTGAGCAGATTCTGTTCGGTAAAGTAATAGGAAGCGAGGGCAAATCCGAGCAGTGTCCCTCCGACGATGAGGGAATAATAGAGAGTCAGCTTAAAACGAATGGAACTCCGGAGGTTTTTCATCAGTATCTATTGATCTTTCAGAACATATCCCACACCGCGTATGGTGTGAAGAAGTTTTACCGTGAAACCTCCGTCGATCTTCGTCCGAAGATGATTGATATAGACGTCAATGATATTTGTGCCTGTATCGAAATTATAATTCCAAATGTGTTCGGTGATGGTGCTGCGGTTCAGGGTTTTATTCTTGTTGCGGATGAAATACTCTAACAGCGAGAACTCTTTCGAGGTCAGATCGATCACTTTGCCGCCGCGGATCACTTTGCGTGCGACTAGATCCAAAGTGAGATCAGCAATGGTCAACGTGGTGGCGGACTTTTCGGCATCTTTCTTTCTGCGGAGCAGTGAGCGGACGCGCGCGAGCAGTTCCGTAATTGCGAACGGCTTTACGAGATAGTCATCTGCGCCGGTGTCGAGACCTTTCACACGATCCTCGACTGTTCCTTTTGCCGTCAGCATAAGAACAGGAACCTCGATGTTCGAAGAACGAATTGCACTGAGGATCTGAATGCCGTCCTTTTTTGGAAGCATGATATCAAGAATGATCAGATCATACTTGTTTTTTAGAGCGAGTTGTTCTCCTTTTTCACCGTCGAAGGCATCATCGACGGAATATTTTTCCTCTTCAAGTCCCTTCCGCAGTACGGCGGAGATCTTCTTCTCATCTTCAACGATCAGGATCTTAGCTTTTGTTTCTTTCATAATGCTGCTTTCATATTGACGCGATTATTTCACTTTCAAATCATTTGCTTTGACCGCTTTGGACCACCGAAGCGTCCCGGGCAGATCGTAACATTCCAGTGTTACCACACGGTTGGTGTGCGGTCCGCTGAAGCGGAGCATACCGAAATTGTGCTGGTCATTCACCAGAGTTCCTTCCACACGGGAAGGATTTTTTTGCTCCTTGCCAGACAAAGGAGAATTGAGTCCGGACGTCAAGGGTGAACTGGTGAAATCAAACAGAGGATAGAATGTGCTGTCATTATGTACGACCAACTCCGTATGATGCCGGTCCCCGCTTAAAAAGATAATACCCGAGATCCTGTTCTTCTTAATATACGCAACTAGCTCCGTATATTCTTTGGTGAATTGCGGCATCGCTTCATAGAACTCGCCGTTGGAGTTCAGCACCTGATTCCCGTTGACGATGAATTTGAACGGTGCGATGCTGTTGGAGAGACAATCTTCCAGCCATTGCAACTGT
>CAIVNT010000454.1 GCA_903907305.1 uncultured Ignavibacteriota bacterium | reverse complement strand
GCTGTCTCGCAACTCTTTGCACAGGGATACTTCGTCGATCCGAGCAAAGGGAATATCATCTACACAAAAAAGGGGATCCTCGACGGGAATCTTATCCGCACACTGTTCTATAATCACGGCGAGATCGGATATCACGGGAATCATCCCAGCGGTGAATGGCCGAAAGGGACAGGACATGAATATCTGGACGGCGTTGCGGTGATCGTGCAGACAGAAACGAAGGACAAGAACAACAAGATCATCCATCCGCTTGAAACGAATTACCGTGAGTTCATCCGCAAAGATCCGGTCTCTAAAATTCCGTGGGGATGGGAGCCGCTTCCCGGCTATGCCAAGTCCACTCAGGATGAACCGGCTATGAGCAATAAATCCGCAACGTGGCCGTCACGCTGGCCGGACCGCTCGACCGAATGGAGCGGATTGTGGAACGGATACTTCGGCCGCGGTATTCAAAATGCCGACCTGGAAACATATTTCCGTATGGATGATGCGGCGGATAAACAATATCAGTATTATCCGACACCGTCCGACTCAACACGCGGCGGTTTAGGCATGCAGGTGGGGGTCCGCGGCTTTCAATGGTCGCAGGTGCTTGCCGCGGACGTGATCTTCTGGTATTACGAGATCACCAATGTTGCCGAGCAGGATTATTCAAAAGTGGTCTTTGCGCAGTATATCGACTGGGGAATCGGCGGCACGGACGATTCCAGCGATGACCGCGGTCTGTTCGATAAGGAATTGGATATCGCCTACGCATACGACGGCGATGGGATCGGCGCTCCGGGAAATTGGTCCCCGGTCGGTTTTGCCGGTTATGCATTTCTTGAGAGTCCAGGCATCACGAAAGATTCCGTTGGTAATCCGCAGGGACAGGACGATGATGATGACGGCATCATCGATGAAAGCCGAGATAATAGTGCGGGTACAAAGATCGTTGGAAAAGCAAATGTCGTTGGAGCACTCACGGCATCTATGAACGTTTCAAAATTCCTGAAGTTCTATAATATCACAAAAGTGGACGATCTGGCCGCATCACAGCAGGGATACTGGTGGACCGGTGACGAGAACGGGAACTGGAGAGGATTCACCGATCTGAACGCGAACGGCACGTGGGAAGAAGGAGAGCCGCTGAATGATGATGTGGGGAGTGACGGACTCGCACCGCTCGATCCGAACTATAAAGGACCGGATGCAGACGGGAGTCAGGGAGACGGCAAACCGGAACAAGGCGAACCAAGCTTCGGTATTCTCGACAAAGATGAATCGGATCAGATCGGTCTGACCGGTTTCAGTATTTTCCCCGTCCATTTCTACGAACTGACCAACGATGAACAGAACTGGAACGTGCTGACCACATCCACAGATACGGTCGGATTGCAGCAGCTGAACGATGTGAATCTCGGAATGTATTTTTCCGCCGGAGCGCGTCCGAACAAACAGAAGAATTTTCCGGGAAACCTTTTTCCGTTGAAGCAGCAGCAGACGGAACGGTTCTCTATGGCACTGCTGTTCGGCAATGACCGCAACGATCTTATCCGCAGGAAAAAAACTGTTCAGCAGATCTATAACGCGAACTATCGATTTGCCAAACCGCCCGATAAGCCGAATGTTGTTGCTGTTGCCGGCGACCATTCAGTGACATTGTATTGGGATGGACGAGCTGAGCAATCGTACGATCCGTTCCTGCAGGAATTCGATTTTGAAGGATACAGGATCTACCGCAGTACAGAATCCAGCTTTCTGGAGAATCTGGTGATCACCGATTCCTACGGCAAGCAGACATTCCGCAAACCGATCGCGCAGTACGATCTTGTTGACAGTATCAAAGGACTTCATCCGCTCGACATTAACGGCGTGAAGTTCGATCTCGGCAATGATACGGGATTGCGTCACACATTCATCGACAACAATGTGCAGAACGGACAGACATATTATTACGCAGTAGTATCATACGACAAAGGATTCTACGCGCGAACAGCGGACGGCAAAGACGACGGTATTCCTCCTTCGGAATGTACGGCCATCATCCGCACTGATCTGAGCGGAAACTCCAAACCGGACATTAATGCTGCTGTTGTGACACCGCGTGCACCATCAGCCGGATATGTTTCGCCGGGTGTGGACGGCGGTATACTGCATTCCGGTCCCGGAACGGGAAGTCTGGCAATCGCAGTGCTAAATCCCGATTCGATAAAGACGGGACATATTTACCGCGCTGCATTTAAAAATTCTTCTGCGTTCCAAAATAGTGCCAAGCCGTCATTTACCATTACCGACGAAACGACGGGAAATCTTGTCCAGTCCGCCAAACAGGTCATCGGCATTCCCGAAGAATCGGAAGTAGTGGATGGATTTATCGGTTATGTAAGGAATGACAATGTCATCACTGTTTCGGATACAGGATGGAAGAGCGGAGTATCGAATCTTGCAGTGAAGGTCAGTTCCCTTGAAACAGATCCCGCATATTCCGCATTGGCAATTAAATATCCGGCTGATTACGAGATCCGTTTCTTCGATCACGTGGTGGACTCATCCACGCAGACCGGGTTCTTCGATCCGCAGATCCCGACGAAATTTACCGTCTGGAACGTGACGGAGAATGCGAAAGCACGATTCGTTCTTCAGGACAACCGAAGTGATTCCACATTGCTGCCGGGGAACAAACTGGTGATCATTACCGGTGACAGTCTGGGAAAAATTCCCGCTGCCGGAAATTACCGAGCGGCATGGAAGATAGAAATGTTCGTCGATACACTGGCCGGTCCGCTCAAGAATCCGCAGCCGAATGATATCTTTACATTCACAACGACCAAGCCGTTCAGGACGGGAGAATCGTTCCAGTTCAAGATGAAAGGATCGAATCTTGATCCGAACAAAGCAAAATCAGATCTGGATAAGATCGCCGTTGTTCCCAATCCGTACGTTGGCGCTGCTTCGTGGGAACCGCAGAATCTGTTCCGCACAGGAAGAGGAGAGCGCCGCATTCAGTTCATCAATCTTCCCGCAAAATGCACCATCAGGATCTACACCGTCAGCGGAAATCTTGTGAGCACATTGCAGAACGATGCCTCCATCGATAACGGTCAGCTTGCGTGGGATCTGGTGTCGAAGGATGGAATGGATATCAGTTACGGCATTTACATTTTCCACGTGGATGCGCCAGGGATCGGTGAGAAGATCGGAAAATTTGCCGTTGTCAAATAGGAAAGGAAACAGAATGAAACGATTGTCCAAAATGGCGGTGACGATGGTATTCTGTGCATTGATGCTGAATGCGCAGGCCGTCAATAAATCTGTCTCGAAGACGGGAACCACCGCCGCAACCTTCCTGGAGATACCGGTCAGTGCGCGTGCGATGGGAATGGGTTCTGCGTTCTCTGCCGTGGCAAATGATGCCTCGAGTCTCTACTGGAATCCGGCCGGTGCCGCACGTCTTCCGCAGACAGAAGTGGTGTTCACGCATATGAACTGGATCGCTGATCTTGCATTCGATTATGCCGGTGCAACGCTTCCGCTCGGTTCGTTCGGTACTCTCGGATTGAGTTTCACATCACTGACCATGTCCGACATGGCTGTCCGCACGATCGAGAAGCCGGACGGAACCGGAGAAGTGTTCGGAGCATCGAGCATCGCCGTGGGAGTTCATTATGCACGGAATCTTTCGGACCGTTTCTCCATCGGTTTCTCCGGAAAATATATCCAGGAAAGCATCTGGCACATGAGTTCACAGGCCGTTGCCATCGATGTTGGCGTCCTTTACACAACAGAATTTTTCAATCAGATGAAGATCGGCGCGAACATCTCCAACTTTGGTACGGATATGAAAATGGCGGGACGTGACAGCCGTTTATTTGAACGGGTGGATGCGCAGAAGATGGGGAGCAATGACCGGATCCCCGTCAATATTGAAATGGATTCGTGGTCACTTCCTTTGAATTTTCAGTTCGGCGTTGCAACAGATGTTTTCGCTTCAGAGAATCAGTCGCTGACCGTTGCCGTGGATGCGCTTCATCCGAGCGATAACTATGAAAGTATCAATATCGGAGCGGAATACCGGTTCTACAATATGCTTGCACTGCGCGGCGGTTACCGTGCGATCGGCCTCAGTGAAAGTGAAGGGGGACTCTCTCTCGGCGCAGGATTCAGCGGTGAATTGTTCGGCGGCGGTGTCTCTGCCGGACTTGACTTTGCGTATTCAGATTATGGACGATTGAAATCATCGAATGTCATCACGATCGCGATTCTATTTTAATCGCTCTCAATTGTAGGTCGGAGTGTCACTCCGACCAATTTAATAGGACGAAGCAACGCTTCGTCCTACAGTTCCGGCGGATATTTTTTTACAGTAAAATATATTTCAATTTTTCATATT
>CAIVNT010000453.1 GCA_903907305.1 uncultured Ignavibacteriota bacterium | reverse complement strand
CGTCGGTTCATCGAAGATGGCGGTCTATCTCGATTTTGCCGATGCGATCAAACGTCTCGGAAAAGATGCAGTGTTCCAAAAATATGGAAATCTCCTGGATATGTATAAACAGATCACCGGTGAAGATCCGTATCTTGTGCCGATGAGGATCTATCCGGCGGTGCATTACACGATGGGCGGCCTCTGGGTGGATTACAATCTCATGAGTACTATTCCGGGATTATTCGTCCTCGGTGAAGCGAATTTCTCCGATCACGGAGCGAACCGCCTCGGTGCGAGCGCGCTGATGCAGGGGTTGGCGGACGGATATTTCATCGCGCCGTATACGATCAGCGATTATCTTGCGAGCAACAAGTTCGGCGCAGTGAAAGAAGATGCAGCGGAATTCAAAGAAGCTGAAGATGCAGTGACGGCTACGATCAATAAACTGCTGAGCATCGACGGAACGAAAACGGTCGATGAATTCCACCGCGAGTACGGTAAAGTGATGTGGAATTATGTCGGCATGGGCCGCACAAAAGAAGGATTGCAGAAGGCATTGAAACTGCTTCCCGAGATCCGCGAAAAATTCTGGAAAGAAGTGAAGATCACCGGCAACGCACACGACATCAATACGGAGCTGGAAAAAGCGCAGCGTGTTGCGGATTTCATGGAGTTGGGCGAACTGATGGCGATCGATGCACTTCAGCGTGAGGAATCCTGCGGCGGCCACTTCCGCGAGGAATATCAGACGGATGAAGGCGAAGCAAAACGTAACGACAAGAAATTCTCGTATGTTGCAGCGTGGGAATACAGCGGCAAGCCGGGCAAACCAAAATTGAATAAGGAACCGTTGAACTTCGAAGAGGTCCATCCTTCACAACGGAGCTATAAATAAGGAGCTATGAATGAAACTAACGCTTAAGATCTGGCGGCAAAAGGATAGGAATGACGAAGGCCGTTTTGTCGATTATCCAGTCAGTGACGTCTCTCCGGATATGTCGTTCCTTGAGATGCTCGACGTTTTAAATATTGAATTGGTGAAAAAAGGGGAAACCCCTGTCGTATTCGACCATGACTGCCGTGAAGGTATCTGCGGAAGTTGCGGAATGATGATCAACGGCCGTGCACACGGTCCGGGCAGAGGCATTGCCACCTGCCAATTGCATATGCGCAGCTTTAAGGACGGCGATGAGATTATCGTTGAACCGTGGCGTGCAACGGCATTCCCGGTATTGAAAGATCTGATGGTCGACCGCACATCGTTCGACCGTATTATGCGCGCAGGCGGTTATACATCAGCAAAAACAGGCGGCATACCGGACGGCAATACGATTCTCGTTCCGAAACCTGTGGCGGATGAAGCATTCGATGCCGCGGCATGTATCGGCTGCGGTGCGTGCGTTGCTGCATGTCCGAACTCATCGGCGATGCTGTTCGTGGGTGCGAAGGTCTCTCAGTTGGCAATACTGCCGCAGGGACAAGCTGAGCGCGAGACCCGTGTTACACGCATGGTTGCACAGATGGATGAAGAGAAATTCGGCAGTTGTTCTAATACGTATGCATGTGAAGCGGAATGTCCGAAAGGGATCTCCGTGACGAACATTGCACGGATGAACAGGGAGTTCTTCTCGGCGCAGTTCTAATTAAGCAACAACTGCCCGACTGACCCAATTTAATTTTTCGTCGGTCAGGCGGGGAGTTCACAGAGAAACAAAAAAGGGCGGGAGAATATCCCGCTCTTTTCTATTTTAAAAATCAATGGAACACGGATTAAGCGGATTGACACGGATGAAAAAAATAAAACCGTCAATGAATGTAGCAGGAAAGTAGTTTGGCGATCACTCTTACTTGTCCTTCGAAAAGAATGGGCACGGAAATTATTCAGATCCATCCTGCGGGATCATATTTCTGTAGGTTGTCCAAAGAATGACTTTGACGTCCGACCGGTGCAATGTCAATTAATTGAGAACGATATTCTCGCTGATGAAGCGTTTTACGGACCAGCCGCTTCCGAGAAGACCAAGGATAATTCCAGAGCATACCATCGTTGCGTAGAAATAGTACTCCACAGTAAAGAATTCAGAGAGTTCAGCGCTGACGAATGTTTTTGCAAGATAGATGATCGTCCAGATGAGTCCCGCCGAGAGTCCGCCGCCGATCAGACCGTGCAGCATTCCTTCGATCAAGAACGGCATGCGGATGAATCCGCGTGTTGCGCCGACCAGTTTCATTGTGGTGATCATTTTCCGTTTAGCGTAAATTGTCAGACGAATGGTGTTGGAAACGAGAAAGATCGCTGCAATGAGCAGCGTGAGTCCGATCGCCGCACTGGCACCGATGAAGATCTTCACGCGCCGGTCGAGGATCTCCAGCAAGGTCTTCCTGTAGACAACGTCATCCACTCCTTCGATCTGAGATAAGGCGGTATAGACCGTTTTTGCACTGTCCGAATTCTTATAATCATTTTCCAGCCGCAGTTTGAATGATGCGGGGAGCGGATTGAAATCGAGAACGGAATTGATATCCTCGCCGAATTCTTTTTTGAAAATCTTTGCAGCATCCTCTTTGGAGATGTATGATGCACTGAGCACGCCGGGAACATCGGTGACTGCTGAGCGGATCTTTTCCGTTGAAGCACTGTCTGCTTCCGAAGCGATGAACACTTCCATTTCCACTTTATCACGGAAAGACTGGATGATGGAATTCGTATTGCGATAAATGATCGCGAACAGACCGAGCAGCAGTAGCGAGATGGTCATCGTGAAGATTGTTATGACGGATGAGAGCCGTGCCCGTTTGAATCCCGAAAAACCTTCTCTGAACGAATAAAAGATCGTCATATTATTTTACCACCTTGCCGATATCGTAAGAACCGAGCACTTTATGATACGATGTCATATTCTTCAATTGTTTGAATGCCGCTGCAAAATTATTGTCACGCTGATCCGATTCGATATCCACAAAAAAGAGGTATTCCCATGGTTTCCCGACATACGGGCGGGATTCGATCTTCAAAAGATTAATGTTCCTGTCGGCAAAGAGAGAGAGGCAATTCACCAATGAACCGGGGGCATGCTTTGTGGCAAAGATCAACGATGTCTTTGCTAGCTGTTTCGGTCGTGTTCCTTTTCTTGAAAGGACGACGAAACGAGTGAAATTGCGGTGATCTGTCTCGATTCCTTTCTTCAAAATCTTCAATCCATAATGATGCGCCGCCTGTTCGCTTGCAATGGCGGCATATGTACCGTTCTGCTGTTCCGATACCATCTTCGCGGCACCGGCTGTATCGTAGAATTGATGAAGTTTCAGGTTAGTCAGCGAACGAAGAAACCGGTCGCTTTGTCCCAACGCCTGAGGATGTGAATACACTTCCCGAATATTCTTCAATTGCGCCGTTTTCAACCCCATCAGGTTCATTTTGATGCGGAGTTTTACTTCACCGATGATCTGCAGAGGATATTCCTGAAGCAGGTCGAAATTCTGGTGGACACTGCCGAAGAGCGAGTTCTCCACGGGAACAATGCCATAATCACTTTTTTTGTTCTCTACATCATCGAAGACGTCGCGGAAATTTTCCCGCGGAACAGGAGTGCACCCATCGCCGAAATACGCAACGGCGGCCTGTTCGCTGAATGCGCCGTATTCACCCTGGAATGATATTTTTAATGATTTCATACTTTCGATTTTCACTCATTTCGACTGTTGCAGTATCTGATGCTATTAAAAACATCCGTCATATATCATTCAAGCATAATAGATTCTTCACTTCGTTCCGGCGTTCTAGCATTAAGGTTGGGACTTCGTTCAGCGGCAAAGCCAGCGAGTCTGTGTCAAAACTCTGATTATGCTACACTGAGCGTAGCGAAGTGTTTATTTTCGTTCCAGATTCTTCCTCTTCGCTTCGCTCAGAGTCAGAATAACTTGGAAAATATTTGGCTTTTGCTCACAGACTCCATCCCCTTGGGAAAGGACAATATCCCGGGAATCATTGAAGGATAAATGGCATCCTTCTTAACTCATCACGAATGGAGTAACAATTTAGAAATTCGATTCATCTCTCCATCGTGTGATTTTCCAGATATCTGCCGATCGCGATCGTTCCAATGTCCAGTTCGCATATCCGTCCACACGGACAATATCATTGGCACTGAAAGTGACAGTCAAATTGAAATTCCGGATGACGATCGCTTTCAGGCTATCCGGTTCGACGGTGGAAGAGATGACCGAATTCCACACAAGATCGAGCCGTTGAACATTCTGGAACAATCCGTAGGTTGTCCGGATATCGTCATCCCTGCCCCAGAATACATCAACTCCTTTATCGTAATCACGATAAATAAAAATAAAATTGGGAGCAAGTAACTGTCCGTAGATCGTGGAATCACGGAACGCATACGCCTGTTTGAAATTCTGGAACACTCCGTCGATCTGATGCTGATCGCCGAGGATGGTGTTGTTGCCCGAGAGTGATGTGTCCAATTTCGGCGCAAAAGGATTGTTGCATCCGATGAGTATCACCGACAATATCATCAGGACGGTCAGCTGCATTATTTTGTGAATTGTCCTTTGAATTCACTCCAACTGGAATCCTTCTTCGTCTCAAAATCCACCCAGCGGTAAATGGACCACACATTATTCTTGTTTGGAGCCATATACAGTTCGCTTCGTCCGGTGAACTGTTTCGTGGTTGAACGTGAATGTGGAATGAAGACAACATAATCGACAGTATATGCTGCAGAATCTGACTGGAATTGGATCGATGCAACGGTGGTGAACGAAAGCTGCGGAGATGAAAGATTTCCGATCTCCGTTACGGCATTACGGAAATAATCCGATTCGGACAAATTGTTCCACGAAAGAAAGACCGCGCCGTAGCGCGCATACGCTGTTTGTGCAGCAATGAAACGAAACGTTGAATCGGTAAACAGTTTACCGTATTCCTGGATATTCTTCTGTTGGAACGATGTTGCAAAATTTGACATGAGCATGGACGGTGATGTTGCCGGTTGCAGTGTTTGATTATCCGTAACCGGATTTTCGGGATCGCGCGTGTCGAACAGATTGCAGGAAAGAAGGAGCACGGAAAGTGCCGCAATATAGAGTCCGTTACAGCGCAACCCGTCCCTCCAGCGCGCGTGTGAGCGTGGCTTCATCCGCGAACTCGAGATCGCTGCCGATCGGGAGTCCGCGTGCAATGCGTGTGACCTTGATCGAGAGCGGTTTCAGCAGTTTTGCAAGATACAGTGTTGTCGTTTCCCCTTCAACATTCGGATTAAGAGCGAGGATGATCTCCTCGACGTCGTCATGAAGTCTCGTGAGCAGTTCGCGGACCTTCAAGTCTTCGGGACCAACACCGTCCAACGGAGAGAGAGCACCGCCGAGTACATGATAGAGTCCGTTGAACTCGTGTGTCTTTTCCACGGCGATAACATCATTCGGTTCTTCCACTACGCAGATCACTTTACGATTTCGCTTCTGACTGGCGCAAATGGAACAGGGGTCACTTTCTGTGATGTTGAAACAGACGGTGCAGTAACGCACTTTATCTTTCACATCAATGAGCACTTTGGAGAACGCCACAACCTCTTCACGCGGCATTTTCAGAATGTGCATAGCGAGGCGCTGGGCTGTTTTTCTGCCAATACTTGGAAGAGAAGCAAATTCCTCGATCAATTGTTCGATGGTTTCGGAGGTAAAAATCATTTTGGATAAAAATAATGTGAAGGCAAAAATTGGAAAATTAAAAGATTGCATTATTCTTGGTTTGAAGTCTGATCTCTATTCTTAGCCGAACATCTCCTGTTCCACTTCCTGGAAAATGATGTGGCCGATGGTGATATGACCTTCCTGGATCCTCTGTGTGTCGTTCGACGGAACGACGATAGCAAGATCGCATAATTCCTTCGCTTTTCCTCCATCTTTCCCGAGGAAACCGATGGTGGAGAGTTTCATTTCCCGTGCTTTGATGAACGCATTATTCACACTGGGAGAATTTCCGCTGGTGGAGATCCCGATCAGCACATCCCCTTCATTGCCGAGCGCTTCAATGGAACGTGCGAAGACATTGTCGTAACCGATGTCGTTCGCGCCTGCGGTAAGATTCGATGCATCGGTCGTGAGAGCGATCGCGGGGAGCCCCGGACGCTTGATGGTGGGCGAAAGACGGATGACGAATTCCGTTGCGAGATGCTGTGCATCTGCTGCGCTTCCACCGTTGCCGCAGAGCAGGACCTTTTTCTTATTCTTGAATGCCTGGATGATGATGTCGATTGCTTTGGAAATATCACCGTTGCAGTGTTCGGCGATCTTGAGTTTTGTGTCGGCGCTGGCTTTGAGCGAATCCTGAATGAATGATTGACGGTAGACGAGTGTAAGAGGTAAGTGGGCCATAGTTTTTGAGAATCGGTAGAAGCGAAATATTATTAGAAGATACTTGATGCTGGATACTAGTGCTGTTTCTAAAAGATAATATTGAAAATAATAATGTTCATGCTGAGCAACCTGCCTGCCGGCAGGCAGGTAAACAACATCGGCATTTGCTCTGGATGAACAGTTCGGCGACATCGCGCCGAAGCATGACCGAAAAACACAAGCTAACTTAATTGAAGTGGCACTAGATTCTGGATCCAGTATCCAGTATCTATTTTATTTTTTATTTATGACGGATCGCAGCTGCAAATTCTTTGACGAGATTTGCGCTGCCATCCTTTTCAAGAACAGTGCCGGTAACGATGAATTTTGCGCCCGCGCGAACCTTCCTGTATGCATCCTCGGGTGTGCGGAGACCGCCGCCGACGATGAGAGGAACGGAACAATACTTTGCCACTGCACCGATCATCTCTTCGGGAACAGATTGTTCCGCACCACTGCCTGCTTCCAAATAGATCATCTTAAAACCGAGGATCTCCGCGGCCAGAGCATGTGCAACAGCGATGTCCGGTTTGTGGCGGGGAAGAGGACGGGTGTTGCGTGCTTTCCCTGGCTTTGATAATCCCATCAAT
>CAIVNT010000452.1 GCA_903907305.1 uncultured Ignavibacteriota bacterium | reverse complement strand
TACGTCAATACTGTCGGAGTTCCCGTCATCACTTCGATCGCCCCGGAAGGTGCGCCGTATATCCTTGGAGGTGTGATAAATATTCTGATCAACGGCAGCGGTTTTCCGCTAGACACTTCCAAGATCAATGTCTATTTTAACAGCACAAAGATGACGCTCTCATCGGCAACGGCAACCCAGCTGAAGATCCTCGCCCCGAATATGATCCTTGATTCCATAAAAATACGGGTGTTTATTACCGGTTCCGATAAATTCAGTGAAATGAAATACGTCAGCATTCGGTCAGCATTTACAATAGTAACCGGTATCGATACAAGTAAGTATACTCCCGCAGCTGTTACCACCAATAAACAGGGTGATCTATTCGTTTCTGTCGTGACCAAGAATGGAAATAGCGACGGAATCTATCAAGTAACTTCAGCAGGTGTTGTTACTCAGTATGCCAGCAGAACGATCGGCGGTACTCCGGGATATCTTGCAACGGAAGCGCTCTTCTCCGGAATGAAAGTAAAAGGAGATTCGGTGTATGCAGCCCGCCGTGCAAAGCTGATCGTCTCGCGGAATTCCGGATCGGGAATGATGAATATCTTTACCGCATCTTTTCCAGCTGCACAGCTCGCGATCATCGTGGATGATTTTGACTACGATGCAAATAAAGTGATGTGGGCTGGCGGGGGAACGGTTAATGGAGGTTTACTCAGGATTGATGCATTAAAAAAAGTGACTGCATTTAGTCTCAGCGGTTCACTCACCGGTATAATTCGCTCAGTCCGTTTTTATAACGGTGCGTTGTATGTGGCCAACGAAGCATCGGACTCAGTTAACGCCGTGTATAAAATTCCGGTGAACGCGGACAGTACGCTCGGAACTCCGGAAAAATACTTTGACCTGACAGCAAAGCTCGGCAATAAACTGAGTAAGGTGTATGCTGTCACATTCGATAATTCGGGCAATATGTATGTCGGCACCGATGCACCGGCAGGAATATATGTTGTTGCTGCCGACAAAACGTCTCAGCCTCTCTATAACGGATTGTTCGGCGGACCGTGTAAATATTTTGCATGGGGAAATGATTCGTATCTTTATGCAGTAAAGGATCTGGGCAGTTCCGGTGTCTATAAGATCGATATGCTTGGAAAATTATCAGCTCCATATTACGGACAGTAGGCAACACAATTCATAATCAACCATTCTCTAATTAACCGGAGGTTCACATGAAGAAAAAATTTCTTCTTGTTATAGCAATTCTGTTCTGTGTTTCGGTTTCATTCGCGCAATACAAATATGACAGTTCATTCCCGTCGGACACGCTTATCAAAGCTGTGCAGACGCATGGCGTTACTGTTGATCTTGAGGGCAAAGTATGGGTCATTCCGTTCTCCCTGATCAAAGGTGACTCGGTTGCACTTGCTACCGGCGGCAATAAAGCTGTGACCGCTATCCGTGTCTATAAAGCGAACGGAACAAAAGCTTCATTCTCACCTCTTTCAATATTGAGCGGCGCTGGTATCAACGATACATTGTATTCCGCAACCAGCCAGCGCGGAATCAACATCGATAAAGACGGAAACATCCTTTATACATATGGTGGAACATTATACCGCATCAATGCTAAGACCGGCGCAGCAATGGCGAAAGTTGCTATTGTTCCGACAGGTTCAGGCGTTCAGGTTGCATATGATACACTGGGCAATGTGTTCACAGCATTCGTTTCACAGAACGTCGGTCCAATGCAGATGTTTGATGCTTCATTCACAAAACAGGGCAATATCACCGATACCAGCCGCTTCTTCTGCCGCGCTATTGCTGCATCCAAAGCGGGAGATAAGATCTATTATGCAGGCTATACAGGGCATGCCGTTGTCCGTTATACCGGTGATCCGTTGTTCGGTTATGTTGCTGATACAGTGCTGAAAGGTTTTGATTGCGAATCCATCAACCGTCATGCTAAAACAGACTGGCTGTGGGCAGCATCCGGATCCGGCAACGATATGCCGAACCGTTATCCCGGTGTGACCACATATTACAGTGCGCATACATGGTATCTGTGGAATCCGGCTGACAACAAGATGAAAGACAGCATCAAATGGGCAGGTTCGTTCCTTGTGAATGCTGCTGACAGTGCTGCGGTTCGTCCGCGCGGCGTTGCAACAACAAAGAACGGCGACACAGTCTATGTGGCAATGTTCGGTTCGATGACCGGAATGTACAGTGTTCAGCGCTTCGTAAAAGGACCGTCCTCAGTTCGTCGTGAAGATGGAATCGTTGCCGGCGACTATTCTCTGTCCCAAAACTATCCGAATCCCTTCAACCCCTCCACAAAGCTGAAATTCACATTGAAGAACTCTGCGAATGTTTCGCTGACAGTGTTTGATGTTCTTGGAAAAGAGATCACAACACTTGCATCCGGCAACTACACTGCAGGATCCTATGATGTTGATTTCAATGCAAGCAGCCTTTCCGCAGGCGTGTATTTCTACACACTGAAGACCTCCAATGGTTTCTCTGAAACCAAAAAGATGCTCTTGGTGAAGTAAGATCCATCCTGTTTGTTTTTCGCAAAATCCCGCAGAATATGCGGGATTTTGTGTTTTAAAGGAACTCGTCAAAATTGATACTCCGTGGTTTATTGGCTATATTCTTATTATAAATGCACATTTTAGAACGAGTTGAACTGATGACACCCAACAGAATTGAAGAACTGCTCAAAAACGTCAGAACCAAACGGATCGCCGTGGTGGGTGATGTAATGATTGACCGGTATATTTGGGGAAATGTTCAACGGATCTCACCCGAAGCCCCCGTACCGGTGGTGGAAGTGGAAAGTGAATCGTCCAGACTGGGCGGAGCGGCAAACGTTGCACATAATATTACATCGCTCGGAGCACAATCGCTTCTGATCGGCGTGGTCGGCAGCGATTTCAGCGGGAAAGAATTTTGCTCGATCCTTGAACATCAGAAAACGTCTTCGGATGGTATCGTGTTCGATCATTCACGTCCGACAACAGTGAAGACCCGCGTGATCGCTCATCAGCAGCATATTGTACGCATCGACAGCGAAGAGAAGAAGGATGTTGATCAGGCAACCGAGAAAAAGATCATGCAGGTGCTGGAATGCAACATCGACTCGATCGACGGTATCATCATCGAGGATTATAATAAAGGGGTTGTGACGAAAGATTTGATTGTTCAGATCATTGCGCTGGCAAATAAACATGCAAAGATCATCACGATCGATCCGAAATACAATCATTTCTTTGAATACAAGAATGTTACGGTCTTCAAGCCGAATACAAAAGAGACGGAAGAAGCATTGGGACGAAAATTAAAGACGGAAGAGGATGTGATCGCGGCCGGCAAAACGCTTTTAGAAAAACTCAATGCTGAAAATATTTTATTGACCCGCAGTGAAAAAGGAATGAGTCTGTTCGAACGGAACGGTGAAATTACACATATTCCGACATTCGCGAGAACGGTTGCGGATGTTTCCGGTGCCGGAGATACAGTGATCGCAACATTGACCGCAATGCTCACTTCCGGAAGCACCGTTGCCGAAGCGTCACTGCTTGCCAATATGGCGGGAGGAATCGTCTGCGGTGAAGTGGGTATTATTCCGGTCGATCCTGCCGTGTTACGTGCGACAGTGCTGGAGCAGAAACTATAATGGGAATAGTCTACACACAGTCCGAATTGTTTGTTCAGCGGAACCGCTGGAAAGAAGAAGGAAAAACGGTCGTCTTTACGAACGGTGTATTCGACATCCTTCACCGCGGCCACGTGGACTATCTGTCGAAGGCAAAAGCACTCGGGGATATTCTTGTGGTGGGACTCAACAGTGATGCCTCGGTGAAACGGATCAAAGGCGATCTGCGGCCGATCGTCCGACAGGAAGACCGCGCATTTGTGCTGGCGGGACTTGCCAGCGTGGACGCCGTGTGTCTGTTCGAAGAAGATACTCCCTTCAATATCATTTCGCTGATCGTTCCCGATGTGCTGGTGAAAGGTGCAGACTATACACTGGACAATATCGTCGGAAGGGATGTTGTTGATGCTGCGGGAGGTTTCGTCCGCACGATCGAATTTGTGTCGGATCGTTCCTCTTCATCGATCGTCGATACGATCCTTAACCGATTTGGCAAATAATAATTGATGACACCACGGGCATCAAAAATACTGAAGTACTCTCTTCTTGCATTCGTTCTGATGATTGCCGGTGCCGCGGTCTTCACACAAACCCCCATGTTTCGCGCTACGCTCAGATCCACGTTGTATACATTCCTGGAAAAGGAGATCAATGCGGATATCTACATCGGTGAGATCAACGGCAGTCTTGTGAACGGATTCACGGTCGATACGGTGATGATGTATGTTAACGGTGCACCGTTCGTTGAAGCGGGAAAGCTTTCCGTGCGGTATAATCTCTTCGATCTTCTGAATAATCATATCTCGATCGATTCACTCACACTTGTCAATCCTTCCGTCCATCTTATCCGAGGAAAGAATGGGGAGTGGAATGTATCACATCTGTCGAAGAGCAATTCTCCGAAGGATACCACTGAGTCATCCTTGGTCGTCTCAGCCGCACGGTTGAAAATCATCAACGGCACATTCCACTTGATGGATTCCACCGGTGAATACGATCGAATCTTCGCGGCGGACAGCGGCGTTCGGAGTATGAACTATGCGAATATGAAGCTCGAATCGCTCCAGATCGACCTACAGGGAATGTATTCCGAGCGTTCCATGGATATCACAGTCAACCGCATTTCTTGCACGGCGGCGCAAGAACAGTTCACACTGAACAATCTTTCGGGCATCTTTCGCCATACCAAACAAAAGAGTTCCATCACCGGTCTCACCATTGTTACCCCTGTTTCCCGTATCGCCGCAACGGTATCACTCGAAAACGTGGATGCGTTCAAAATCAGTTCCATATCCGATCTGCGGACGGGACATGTTTCACTTTCGATCCTTCCTTCCAACATACGATCGAGGGATATGCACATCTTCATTCCTTCGCTGAAATTTCTGAACGGAGATGTTCATTTCAACGGAGAAATGGAAGGCAATTTTGAGAATCTTTCCGTGAGAAGTCTGAATGCAGCCGTTGGAAGTTCTTCCATCGTGCTGACCGGTTCGATCACCAACATCTATGATCCAAAAGAATTGAGACTCAATATTGTCTCCACACAAAGCATCATCGATCCGTCCGATCTTCCGTTGTTGATGCCTTCATATAAGATCCCGGATTATGCGTCGGTTGGTCCGGTAACGGTAGACTTTCAATTTGTCGGCAAGCCGTTGGATTTTCTTGCCATCTCCAAAATAAAATCTGCCGCCGGAACAGTGACTGTGGACGGACAAATGGTCATTACCGAGGAGAATATCCATTACAAAGGGATCTTTGCCGGGACCGATGTCAATCTCGAGAAAATCTTCGCCACCAATGAACTCACTTCGCGGCTGAATACGAAGGTCTTTATTGAGGGTGAAGGCGTTTCGATGGATAAATTGAAGGCGGAAGCGACCGTGCAGATCGATTCTTCCATGTTCCGGAATATACCGCTGAATACCGCATTGTTATCGATGAAAGCGGATGACCGGAAGATCACCGGTGAGATCTCAGTTCAATCGCGGGACGGCAGCATCAACGCAAATACCGCCCTCGATTTTTCGGATGTTGATGCACCGCGGTATGCGCTCACCGCGAAAGTGCGGGGACTGAATCTTGCTCCTATCTTACAGGATGAGTATTACACTTCCAATCTTTCGTTCGACATGGAGCGGAGCGGTAAAGGATTGACGTTATTCGATAATATGTCCGATACAAAGATCGGCCTTCTGCATTCATCGTTCCGGGGCCAAGGATTTGACAGTGCGTCAATTGTGATGCAATGGCTGAAGGACACGACAAACGGTGATCATTTGATCGTTCGGTCGCCGATCGTTGACGGAGAAGTAAAAGGAAGATTTACGTTTGCCGATGTTGTCAGCGGTATCCAAACGCATGTTGCGGGACTGTTGAGGACGTACAAATATCAACGGGGGATCGTGGATACAAGCATGGCGGGGGACAGCGGTGCATATAATGGAAAACAGACGTTCCCTTTGCACAACAGTTCGATCGCTTACGATCTGCATCTGAAAAACCTGAAACCGATCTCCGTCTTCTTCCGTTTCCCGGAATTGGATGTGGTCGGTTCTGCCACCGGAACAATGTATAGCGACACTCTGACAGCATCCTCTTCAGGATCGATCCGGATCACGACGGGAAGTTATGCCGACACAAATGCATACATTCGGCTCCATAATGCGAGTTTGCGATATACGCTAGAGAATATTTCGCTGGAAAATTTGATCACCAACGCCGATCCGTTGAAGATCAATCTGGCCTACACAGCGGATGAGATGAAGGTGAATGAGACAGCGTTCCGGCTGATGAAACTGGATCTTGATTTCAACAAGCAAAAAGGGGTCTTTGCCGCGACAACGGATATTGATACCACCATCAGTGCGGTGATGGAAGGTGATATCGAAGTTTCCGATCTTCGGAACAGGTTCACGCTCAACAGATTTGAAGCAAAGTATCAGGGATTTTCACTCAGCAATGCGACACCGTTCGCGGTCACCGAGACACGGGACGGCATTGTGATCGATTCATCAACGTTCATCCGCGGAGAATCAAAGTTTGTAGTGAAAGGAAAGTATGACTTTGGCGGAATGATCTCACTGAATGCTTCCATCAAAAAATTCTCCATGTCCGATCTTTTCTTTGTGAATACCTCACCCGAATTCCGGGAACAGGTCTTTGCGTTGGGCGGGACTGTGGACGCGGCCGTGAAGATCGGCGGTACAGCAGAGAGTCCTCTTATCGATGCCGAAATGGCAGGCACCGGAATATCGTATCGGAACAGCGAATTTGGGAACCTGACGGCTATGTTGAAATATGCCAAAAAAAAAGCCGGAATCACTATTGCGCTGAACAACGAGCAGAGTTCTGATTCCATCAAAACATTCAATATAAAAGGGATAATTCCGATCGATCTGAGCTTTCTGCCGAGAGAAGAGCGGACCGATATTCCGGGTATGGATCTGGGTATTGTTGCGCAAAATCTTCCTGTGGGACTTTTTGATATCTTCATCCCTGAGATCGACCGGTTGAGCGGTTCGGTGGATGGAAAGATCACCATCACCGGTTCATTAAAGGATCCGTTCATGGTCGGCAGTGTTCACGTGAATGATGGTTCCTTCCGTTTGGAAATGTCCGGTATCGAATATCAGCTTGCCGGCAGTATTGCGCTGGACAGCCAGCGAATGACCTTTCCCGATCTGAAAATTTCGAATCATCAGCAAGATTATGCAGAGGGAGGAATGACCGTTGGAGGGTACATCGCGATGAAAGGATTTGCTCCGCACGAGTATTATCTGACGATGAACGGTGAACTGCTGGTGCTGAACGAAGCTTCACAGCGTGAGAATAAATCATTCTACGGTCGACTGGTGACACGAACAGGAAAGAATGGATTGAAATTCCTCGGAACATTTGAACGATCGCGTGTGATCGGCGACGTGCTTGTGCAGGAAGCATCGATCACATTTCCGCCGACACAGCAGTCCGTTTCGTTCAGCAATGTCCGGTTCGATGAAGTGACGTATGTGAATGATACAGCTAGTACCGTGATCGACACTGCGATCTTCCGCGCCATTGCTCAGGTGTTCACTCCTTCCATACGCCCTCGCACGGCGGAACGATCGTTCATGGATGGATTCGGCTATGAGCTGACGATCCAGACGGAAGGTGATGTCTCTATCCGCATGGTGTTCAATCAGGAAATAACGGCGTATGAAGAACTGTTCGCCAAACTGAACGGAAAGATGGTCCTGAAAAAAGATGAGGTCAGCCAGCAATTGACCGGGACGATCAATGTCGGCGACGGTTCAAACTATAAGTTCTATAAAGAATTCAAAGCGACCGGTTCGCTTACGTTCGTCGGTAATCCTCAAAATCCGCAGCTGAATATCATCGCAAAATATCAGGGAACGCACTGCACCAAACCGGATGTTACTACGGGAGACTGTAAAGATCCGAACGATCTTGAGAACGTCGTTGTGTCGCTGGAGATCACCGGAAACCGCTTGAAGCCGAATCTGAAGATCGGTCTTGCGACCATAGATAAGAGCGGCAGAGAAATTCCCCGGCAGGGTGACGTTGAGAATGATGCGATCGCATTTTTGCTTACCTCGTCTCCAAGCAAATCCGGACAGTTCCGTGAGGAACTCTCTATGGTCGACCGGAACAAGATCGGTAATCAGCTCACCGAAGCGGTCGGCGGAACATTCATTAACAGTTTACTCTCCGGTGTGGTGATGGATTTTATCAAAGAGAATAACATTCCGTTCGTGAAGCGGGTGGAACTGCGCAGTGTCACCACCACAACGGATATCAATATTACAGGGGAATTTATGAGTGCCGTTGTCAATGTCGGCGGCAAGGTCTTTAACGATATCAATAATGCCAATTTGAGCGTGCAGTGGCCTGTGCTCGGAAAACAGAACCGAAATTTTATGCTTGAAGTCGAACGCAAAACAGAGAACTACGATTATTCAGTCCAAGCACGCGCCATTCTTGGTGCGCGCCTTTTCTATCGCTTTTCCTTTTAACCAATACCATGACAACCCAACAGCTGCGTGAAGAGATATTAGCGTACCTTTCCAAACGAAACAAAGAGGGATTCAAATCCCGCCAGCTCCGCCGGATATTCCGGATGGAAGGAGACCGTGAATTTCAGGAACTGCGGGCAGTGCTGCATTCCATGGTGGAGAAAGGGGTGCTGCGGTGGACGA
Source organism: uncultured Ignavibacteriota bacterium (assembly GCA_903907305.1). Classification (GTDB taxonomy): domain Bacteria; phylum Bacteroidota; class Ignavibacteria; order UBA10030; family UBA8401; genus UBA8401. The sequence continues at coordinate 1,290 of CAIVNT010000452.1, read as the reverse complement.
AGAACAGAGGATACCATGTAGCAGCATCGTCCAACCGGTTGCAGGGAACGTTGAAAGTGGATAAACGCGGCAACGGTGTCGTTACAACTGACCGGGGTGAGATCCTGATTAATAAGCAGTCTCTCTTCACGGCTTTCAATGGTGATGTGGTTGAAGTTTCCGCATTCATTTCCACGAAGACGAAAAAAAACGAACCTGTCGTCAGTACGGGCGAAGTGCTGAGCATTATCACACGGAAGCATACGGAATTCGGCGGGACGCTTCAGAAGAGTAAGAGCTTTTATTTTGTTCTGCCGGATGATGCGACCGTGCAGCGGGATTTCTATATTGCTCCCGAACATTTGAACGGTGCCGAAAACGGGGATAAAGTAATTGTGGAGTTGATGGAGTGGGACGATCCGTTCAAAAATCCCGAAGGGAAAATCATTTCTACGCTCGGAGCGGCCGGCGATCCGTTTGTTGAACTCCGTTCCGTTATCCAAGCACATCATCTTCCCACATCATTCCCGAAAGAAGTGGAAGCGGCTGCGGCTGCTATCCCTGCCGAGATCCCGAAAGCGGAACTCGAAAAGCGTCTTGACCTTCGCAACGTTGCCGTTTTGACGATCGATCCGCATGATGCGAAGGATTTTGACGATGCTCTTTCCATTGAACGTCTTGAAGGAGGCTCATACCGCATTGGTGTGCATATCGCGGATGTCAGCGCGTATGTGACTGAAGGAAGCATTCTGGACAAGGAAGCATTTATCCGCGGAACGAGCGTCTATCTTGCGAACCAAGTGATACCGATGCTGCCGGAAAAATTATCCAACAATATCTGCAGCCTCGTGCCGAATAAGGACCGGCTCACATATTCCGTGTTCATGCATGTGACGGACAAAGGACGCGTACGGAAATACGAATTTGCTCGAAGTGTGATCAACTCGAAACGCCGGTTCACCTATGAAGAAGTCGAAACGATCCTTGATACAAAAAAAGGAGAGTATACCGAAGAACTGAACGATCTCTGGTCCGCCGCAAAAATATTACGGAAGACCAGAATGAAGAACGGCAGCATCGATTTCGATTCACCGGAAGCGAAGTTCAAATACGATGAGAAGGGAAAGCCGGTAGATATCTTCATCAAGAAACGGTTAAAGAGCAATCAGTTGGTGGAAGAGTGCATGCTCCTGGCGAATCAGACGGTTGCGAAACATATCGAAACACTGCAGAAGGAAGGGGAGATACTTCCGTTCGTCTACCGCATCCATGATCTGCCGGATAAAGAGAAGCTCCGCACACTGGAAGAAT
>CAIVNT010000451.1 GCA_903907305.1 uncultured Ignavibacteriota bacterium | reverse complement strand
CGATATGGAAGCCTAATCCGGCTGACCATGCAAAACGCTCTCGTCCGCCAATGATGATACCGGTCCGGAGCGGGAGCCAGCCCGCAACGGGATCGAGTTCTGTTCCGATGGAGAACTGCGGAAGCTTCGTGTTGCCGCCGATCTCATTAAGACCGAAGTGTCCGTCCACCGCAACCAGCCAGCGGAACGGAATGAATTCGAGCATATCATCCATTTGGATTGCTACTCCGACGTGAGCGGCAGTCGGAAGATCGAACTCGAACCCGGTCGTATCGACCGTACGTCCTTTGAACGCTTCTTTCAGTTTATCCTGATTCTCTTTATCCCCGACTGCCCCGAGTCTCAGCGATGCTTTACCGATGATCGCTTTCGTATTATAATCCCATTTGATCTTTCCAATATCAGTGATGCTTGCACCGAACTGGATGTAATCCATGATCTTCATCGAAATTCCGAAGTCCATACCGAGTCCGGTTCCGGCCGGCTTGGTGGGATTATTAGGATCGATCCGGGCAACCCACTGAAGGAAATCAAAATTCGCAACGGTCGTATCGTTGGTAAGAATGCCGTTGCCGTAATCCTGTGTGACAGGAGAGATCGATCCATTATAATGATCGGTCGCTATGAACGCAAGACCTTGAACATACTTCACTCCGGCACCGATTGCGATCTCGGAGACCATCGGAAGTTCGAAAGGAAGCATGTATGCCAAAGATACGTTCGATTCAACAATCGCTTGTCCGTTGATCGCTGTTCCGTTAAATGAATAACTTTGTCCGGCTCCGTAACCTTTCAGCGGAAACTCCAAATACGCTTTATCCAAATCGAGGTTGAATGCCGTGCTGACCGCAGCCGGAACGATTGCAATACCGAAATTTCCGATCTGTAATGAGATGCCGATCGGCGCAGATTCGAACTTGGTCTGAGTCCGGGCAATTCCTTCGGGGAACAGTTCCAGTAATGCGTCCTTATCTTTTTCGTCAAGAAATCTCGGGAGCGGATCTCCACCGTTCGGATTAGGAACGCCGGTGAAGAAATCATTATAGATCTTCAAATTGATCAGGTCACTTCCGACAGACAAGCCGATCGGAATCAAATTGATTGTGACTGTTGCATCGCGGTCATTCAGAGCAAGATTTGCCGGATTCACTCCGACAGCATCAAGACCTCGTGAGAATGCGGTGAACGCCCGTCCCATACCGACCAGACGCGGTGAATATTTATCTCCTCCTGCATACGAAGCGGTGGTCATCACCACTTCAAATGCAAGAAGGATCGTTATTGCCGCAATGAATCTTTTGAGCTCAACTGCTTTCATTGTCAATTGTCCTTTCTTCATGAGTAGTGATTAATTGCCTAACCTGGATTCGCTGACAAGGAACACGATGTTCGCTTTTACGGACATTGTCAGTTTATCAGTGAGATAGAATTGTTTAGCAACATTCCCATTTCCCGATGTTTTCAGTTTCAATTCTACCGCACTGAATGATGCATCGGTCAATTTTCTGGCATCGTCCGGTGTCAGATTCAGGAAGGTGAACGACTTTTGTCCCGTCCGTGCTGCAGAT
>CAIVNT010000450.1 GCA_903907305.1 uncultured Ignavibacteriota bacterium | reverse complement strand
TTAAAGGGGGTCCGATGGAAAATATTACACTAACAGGAATAGATTTGGCAAAGGAAGTTTTTGAACACACTGCACATTATGATTCGATGATCTCCGCGTATCTGTCGGGACGATCCGCCAAGCAGGAACTCCCCACCACATTCACATTCTCCACAAAAAAATATGCGGATCTTCGGTATGGAGAGAATCCTCATCAGTCCGCTGCACTCTACGGATCATTCGATGATTCGCTTAAAAAATTACATGGAAAAGAACTTTCGTTCAACAATATCATCGATGCGAATGCTGCGGTGAATCTTGTTGCAGAGTTCGATGCTCCCACGGTTGTGATCATTAAACATACCAATCCGTGCGGAGTCGGAACTGCCCCTTCATTGGAAGAAGCGTACCGCAAAGCGTTCGCCACTGACACGAAAGCACCGTTCGGCGGTATCATCGCTGTGAATCGTCCTCTCGACATGAAAGCGGCCTCGGCAATGAACGAGATCTTCACCGAAATAATCCTTGCTCCCTCGTTCGAGGAAGGCGTTCTGGATTTTCTGATGAAGAAGAAGGACCGCCGTATCGTCCAGATCCTGATACAGAGTGCTGAAGGACTTGATATTCGGTCCGTTTCAGGCGGCATTCTGGTGCAGACAAAGGATTCAGTCCGGACGAGCAAAGAACAACTAAAAGTGGTCACAAAACGTCAGCCCACACCGGATGAATTGGAAGCAATGATGTTCGTCTGGAACGTGGCCAAACATGTGAAATCGAACGCAATTATATATGGTGCGAAAGACAGAACCCTGGCGGTCGGTGCCGGGCAAATGTCCCGCATCGATTCCTCGAAAATTGCCGTATGGAAATCTAAAGAAAGTAACTTATCTTTGCAGGGGAGCGTTGTGGCGTCGGATGCGTTCTTTCCATTCGCCGACGGCTTGCTTGAAGCAGTGAGTGCCGGAGCAACAGCAGTGATTCAACCCGGCGGATCAATCCGTGATGAGGAAGTTATTCAGGCAGCAAACGATCATAACATCGCAATGGTCTTTACAGGAATCCGTCACTTTAAACATTAATCAAACATTATGGGTGTATTAGATTATTTTTCGGCGGATATCGCCATCGACTTGGGAACAGCAAACACGCTCATCTACATGAAGGGCAAGGGGATCGTTCTCAATGAACCATCGATCGTTGCATTCGACCGCAACACAAAGAAAATTGTTGCGATCGGCAATGAAGCACGTGAGATGCTCGGCAGAACACACCGTGACATCCGTACCATCCGTCCGATGCGGGACGGTGTGATCGCGGACTTTGAGATCGCAGAAGGAATGCTTCGTGAATTCATCAAGAAGATCCACTCAAGTTGGATGCCGAGCCGCAGGATCGTGGTCTGTGTGCCGAGCGGTGTAACGGAAGTGGAAAAACGCGCTGTGAGAGATTCTGCTGAACATGCAGGAGCAAAAGAAGTGCACCTGATTGCAGAACCAATGGCGGCCGCGATCGGTATCGGTCTTGATGTGGAGGCACCTGTCGGAAATATGATCGTTGATATCGGAGGCGGAACTACTGAGATCGCTGTTATTGCTCTTTCTGGGATTGTGAATGAAGAATCGATCCGCATTGCGGGCGACGAACTTAATAATGCCATCATTCAGTTCTTTAAAAAAAATCATAACATTCTCATCGGTGAACGGACAGCAGAAGCGATCAAATGTGAAGTCGGCTCCGTGATGCCGATGAAAGAGGAAGTAACGATCCAAGTGAAAGGACGCGATCTTGTCAACGGTATTCCGAAAACGACCGAAGCAAGTTCCGTCGAGATCCGCGAAGCGTTGAACGAGAATATCTCTTCGATCATCGACGGTGTGAAGATGACACTCGAACGCACCCCTCCGGAACTTGCGTCCGATATCCTTGACCGCGGCATCATGCTCACCGGCGGCGGCGCACTCATTAAAGGACTCGATGAGCGTCTGCGTCTTGAAACAAATCTTCCGGTACACGTTGCCGAAGATCCGTTGACAGCAGTCGTACGCGGTACGGGACGCGTATTGGAAAATCTCGAAAAATATCACAAAGTGCTTCTCACCAGCAGACGGTATTGATCGGTCCATGGTACAGCGTCTCTATCAATATCTTTTCCTTTTCAAAGAATACGTGGTCTTTGTTTCTCTCATTTCGATCTCGATCATTCTTTTGGTTGTGAACGATAATGCGCAGATCCGGCAGATCCGTTCACTCACAGTTGGTTCACTGGGCGTCATCCAGCAGACATTCTCATGGATCCCGAATATCACGGCACTTCAGCGGGAGAATGAGCTCCTCCGCAAAGTGAATGTGAATTTATCAGACGAAGTGAACCAACTGCGCGAATCCCGTCTCGAAAATATCCGTCTCCGTTCGATGATCGCACTGCAGGAAACTTCATCAGTCAAATTGATCGGCGCGAAGGTCGTTTCAAAGAATCTAAATCTTTTGCGGAATGCTCTTACGCTGAATGTCGGTTCTGATGACAAAGTCATCATCGGTAATCCCATCGTGACGGGCGAAGGCCTGGTCGGCAGGATCGTTGCAGTGAGCGGATCATATTCCATCGGTCAGATGATCGTGAATGTCGATTTTCGGGCAAGCGCAAAGATCCAACGAAGCCGTGTGGACGGCATTATCGCCTGGGATGGGAAATCCATTCTGCTGAAGAATGTTGCTAAAACGCAGGATGTGAAAGAAGGTGACGCTGTGATCACTTCGGAATACAGCAATGCTTTCCCTCCCGGTATTAAGATCGGGATCGTCAGTAAAATCAGCGAAATGCAGAACAGTCTATATAAAAGGATCGAAGTGATCCCGACGGTCAATCTGACCCAGTCTGAAGAGGTATTTGTGATGGATTATGTTCCGAGTCTGGAACGAATGGCACTCGAGTTACAGAAGAAATAATCCGACAACTCTTAGGTTTTCAACAATATCCTTCTCTCCCCCTCTTCACTAATTTTCAACCTGCCTTTTATTTAAATTTACAAAGTGATATTCTATTCAGCAAAGTTTCGTCTACGGAACAGAAGCCATTCAACCACACAAATGTTAATGCACCAACCCGCCGCCATACTTATCGTGCGGAATATCTCACTATGATACTGCGGGAACAACGCCCAGGGGATGTGTGTGAGAACCTGCGTTCCAGCTCCGAGTCCCAATGCATAGCTCCGCATCATCCACGCACGATGCTGTTGTCTATCGCCGTGTCAGATTGAATGATAGCCGTATGCAAGACTGAATGTCATAGCCGTTCCGACGATCATTCGAACGATATAACGACTTAATCCGTCGTATTTGGGCCAGGTATAAAAATATGTCATCCAGAGTCCTGTCAGT
>CAIVNT010000449.1 GCA_903907305.1 uncultured Ignavibacteriota bacterium | reverse complement strand
GGTATTTCATGGAATTTACGGAATGAGCAGGGAATTCTTGTTTCCACAGGAATCTATTTGTATCGTATAGAACAATTGGGTGCATCCAATGATATTCTAAATACAAAAATCGGAAAATTTGCGGTGATACGGTGATGAAGGGAAAGATCTGGACAATTTCAAATATATTGTCGATGAGCAGGATCGTTTTGATGATCCCGGCAGTGTATTTCTTTACTGCTCCGATCACATTCCATCGTGAGATCTCGTTGCTGATCATTCTTGTTGCAGTCGCAACAGATGCGTTGGACGGCTATGTCGCTCGAGTACGTAATGAAGTTTCGGAATTCGGCAAGATCATCGATCCGCTGGCGGATAAATTGGCAATCGGTATCGTGGTTGTATTGCTGACGATTTTTGGTGATATTCCACTATGGTTCACGGTGACGGTGCTGTCCAGGGATATCGTTATTTTTATCGCCGGTCTATACATCAAAGTGAAGACCGGTATCATTCTGCCGTCATTGATGTCCGGTAAAGCGGCAGTCTCCATCCTCGCGCTGACACTGGTGTTTCCCATTCTGAAGTATCCGTCACTGCAATGGTTATATGACATATTCCTACTGATCACACTGGGATTATTGGGATATTCTCTTGCTGTGTACGCTAAACGATTTGTTGAAACAGTACGCGTTCATTCCCCAGGGAAATGACCCTTCTTCATTGAACACTTAAGGAAATTACGTTGGGCTTTTTTGATTCATTCAAATTGTCACGATTAAAAGAAGGACTGGCAAAAACCCGGGATACACTCGTTGCCAAAGTCAATCGGCTGATCTTTGCAAAAGGGAAGATCGACGACGATTTTCTGTTACAACTGGAAGAGATCCTTATTACAAGTGATGTTGGAGTAGAAACATCTCATCGGATCATCGATAACATAAAGAAACGGACCCGTGATCATAAGTATGAGACACAGGAAGAATTGAATGATCTTGTCCGAACTGAGATCACCAATGCTCTGGTTAGCACGACGACACAATATAAAGATCCATTCGAGTTTCCGTCTCACACAAAACCGTATGTGATCATGGTCGTAGGTGTGAACGGTGTCGGAAAGACAACAACGATCGGTAAACTTGCACACAATTATAAGAGTGCAGGAAAAAATGTTTTGATCGGTGCGGCGGATACATTCCGCGCTGCAGCGAATGAACAGCTTGAAGTGTGGGGAAAACGTGCAGGAGTGGAGATCATCCAACAGCTGCATGGATCCGATCCTGCATCTGTTGCCTTCGATACGGTGAAAGCCGCACAGTCCAGAAATGCCGATGTCGTCATCATCGATACAGCCGGACGTCTTCACACGAAGACCAATCTGATGGAAGAATTAAAAAAGATCAAACGTGTCATTACCAAAGTGAGTGCTGAAGCACCGCACGAAGTTCTGCTTGTCCTCGACGCAACGACAGGACAGAATGCGATACAACAAGCGAAGTTATTCAACGAAGCGGTCGGTTTGACCGGACTCGTCATTACCAAACTTGACGGAACGGCAAAGGGCGGGGTGATATTCGCCGTGAGTAACGCGCTAAAAGTTCCTGTCCGTTTCATCGGCGTCGGCGAAAAGATCGACGATCTTCAGCCGTTCGATGCCGAAAAATTCGTTGAAGCATTATTTGAGAAAGAAGACCACTAAGAATACCACGAAGGCACTAAGAACACAAAGAGAACAAAGAATTTGTATGGCTTTGACTCAAAAAAGTATCAATGATTTAGCATATACAATTGTCGGTTGTGCTATCGAGGTGCATAAACAAATAGGTCCGGGGCTATTGGAATCGGTCTATAAAGAGTGTTTCGTTGAAGAATTAACAGCACAAGGTTTAACTGTCGCAACAGAACTTGTTGTGCCAATTTTTTACACGCAAAAGAAATTGGTCCATGGATTGCGGCTAGTGCTGTTTCTAAAAAATAATATTGCAAATAATAATGTTCATGCTGAGCAAGATGTCGCTGCTAATAAATCCTTCGGCGCATGCCGACCTGCCTGCACCAAGGGTGTCGCTTCG
>CAIVNT010000448.1 GCA_903907305.1 uncultured Ignavibacteriota bacterium | reverse complement strand
TTGAAAGGATTGGGGTAATTCTGCATCAATTCAATGGCCGTTGGCACCGTGGCTGTTCTGATCTCTTTCACTCCTGTAACGATACCGGGCCATGATGTACCGACACGGATCCCGTCGATCACTAGGGTCGGCGCCGCCGCAGCACTACCTTGCCGTAATGTGACAATGCCAAGATCCGCAGCATCCGATGCAGCATTCGTATATCCGTTGATCTCACCGGAAGCAGGCTCTGACGAAGGCAGCAAGGCGTTGAAGGCATAGACGGAAAGGATATCGTTCGCCGTTCCTGCAACAAATTCATACTTCACCACGACCAGATAGTTTGTCTTCAGACTGTAGACTGTGGTTCCATATTTGTTCCCGCCCGCAAGTTCGCTCAACTTGTTGATTCCAATAAGGAAGCCTGCGCCGGAAGCTTTGATATGCAGACGTGAGAAATAATTGGTCTGCGCTGTGGATGCGGAAAGAGCTACGAAGTAATCTCCGGTCTTGGCAGAGTCTACTTTCAAAATGAAGGAAAGGTAGACCGCTCCGCTGCTGACAGGCGTGAACGCTTTATAGACATCTTGTCCATTGTTGTTCAGTGCAGCCGCATTGCCGGTGGTTGTATAGCCGGAGAATGACAGTCCGGGCTGAACGATGGAAATTGGATTGACCACCGACGTTCCGCTGATGGTCCATCCGGCACTTGTTAATGCTGTTCCCGTTGCACCGGTAAAATCTTCGGTTAGCAATGATACGCCGGGACCGGATGCAGCTTTATTCCCGATAAAATTGATGCTCGCGACCGTGGCGCCGGCTGATACAGCGATGGGTACTTTCGCATTCGGATCATCCGTTGCCGGATCACCTGATTCATTCGCTCCGTTGTAGTATTCCATCGTTACGGGATTAACGAACGAGAGATCAGTCAGATCGAGTGCATACGGTCCGACACTGGAACCTTCGATGAAATTCTGATCGATCGGTTCGATGCGGACCACATAGGATCCCGGTGTGAGTCCGGTAACGGTATAGTTGCCGTTGTTCAATGAAAAATAGTCAGTGACGGTGGAGATACGGTTCATCAGCGAATCAGCACCGGTGCTGATGGCGATGACATTTGCACCGCGGACGACCGAGTTGTTCGCACGCACCACCGAGCCGGAGATCTTTCCGATGGATGCTGCATAGGTCGGTTCAGGATACAGTGTTGAGATCGCAGCGATATCATCAGGATTCAGATCACCGAGCGGAACATCATTTGCCGTCGCAAATGGATACATCGTGGGGATGTAGATCGTTTTTGCAGCATCATTCTCAAATTCACCGTTAATCTGTGTATGATCAATTCCCAGGAAATGCCCGAATTCGTGGACGAAGGTCGATTTCCATTCTTCCAGTGTATAGCTATACACTCCGCCGTCCGCAAACATTCCGTTCATCACCGATTCACCCTCTTCAAAATATCCGTCGTTGTTCGAATCACCCGAACCGGCAAATCCAATAACGCTTGAGGAAGCACCAGTGCCGAACAATGCGTCCGTAATGGCACCGTCGCTGTCGAAGATGATCGGACTCATGCCGTCATATTTAAAATCGGTCAAGGTGGTGTATTGTAAATAGTTCGTTCCGTTCACATCTACCGGCAGTGTATCGGCGCTGGTATGATTGAACGAGACATTGGATGTTGCAACATCTTCCCATGTCTTGAAACTGGCTTCGGCAAGTGCGCGTGCCTGAGCGCTGGTAAAGATTCCGAACGGTCCGCGGTCCACTTTATACGTGATGACGTTGGATTGGTATCGCATAGCTTTTCCGCCCGTGGTGTACAGCGGTCCGCCCGCAAATAGTGGAGCAGCGGCGGTGGAACATATGGTCAAAAGAGCGAGGAGACGTAAGAATGATTTCATAGAATTATTTTTTCAAAGTAGTGACTAATGAACGGATTGTCGTGGAGAATTCTTCAGCGGTGAGGCGTTCGGCGTTGACCGATGTTGCCGGCGAAATTTTCAGAGCGGCGGTATTCTTCATGCCGGAGAATAATCTCGCATTATTCACTCCATTGCGCACAGTGGTCGTATTTGCTGAGGCATCACGCACCACGGAGAATTTTCCCTGACTCATACCAATGGGACTGGTAAAACCGTATTTGCTCGGAGCGTAGAAGAGGGAGTAGATCTCTTCACCGACTTTGAAGATGGGCATCTCTGCAAACTTCAGTGTGGAGCGTTTGTTCGCGCCGCCGACCATTTTCAGTGTCACGGTCGGTTGGTCCGCGCCGTAAAAATTCTCCTGCACGGCAATGGTGACGAACGTGGAGAGAATATTGGTTTGAGGATCGACCGCTGATTCTGTTTTGGTGACAGTTCCATGAACGATCATTCCGGCATCCGTTACCATACGTTCTATGTTCATTCGGATCGTACGCTGTGCCGATGCCGTTTGGAACATCACTATCATGGCGGCGGACAGGATAAATATGTGAAGCATTTTTTTCATTGTGTGAAACTCCTTTTTAAATGATTCAATAAGTTAAGAAAATTTAGAGAATCAACAAGGGGAAATATTCCAGTGTGAATAATATTCGAGGGGTGTCAATTTTAAGAGACAAGCAGGAGTGAGTGATTACGAAAGGTCTTTCTTTGGATCGAATTCCAAAATTTCCTTGAATTGCTCAAACGATCTGAGTTTTTCCAAAGGAGTGACCATCCCAATCTGTTTCCGGGGCTGGTTGTTGTTATAATCATGCAGGTAATTGTGGACCATTCTGTCTGCATCGACCTGTGCATTGAACTGGAATGAAAGGAACACTTCCGGCGAATCGAAATGCTTGATCCGTTCCATCTGCAGTTTAGATTGGGATTGTTTCCGTGTGGGAATGTGCTGCTTGATCCCTAAACGGCGGAGGTTCTGTGTGAACGCGTGTGTGCGCGAGCGGGACATGGCAATACTGGTGAATGCATTATCCAGCGGCGTATGGATGTAGTGGATCGGGAAGGGGAATGAGGTTAGAATGAACTGGACGAAATCCAGCGCCGAAAGAGTTGAATGACGCGCATATATTCGTGAGACTCTCAGGTGTGTGCATTCATCTACCGCGGAGTAATAATAGTATTTCTGTTTTCCGATCGGTTTCTCGAACGGCTTCACGAAGATGATCACACGGTCTCCCGGCAGGAGCGGATCATTTGGGCGGACCTTGCGCCGTTTGATCTTCGTCCCTTTCATATCGATGCCGCTGCGGCGGAGGATCTTCCAGATCGTATTCTCCGCAAGTTCAATTCCATACCACAATGAGAGATACAATTGAAGGCGTTTCTGTCCGAAGCCGGTCTGCTCCCGCAGATTCTTCAGCCGCTGGATGACATGCTCGGGTGTTGCACGGGGATTATGATGCGGTTTGCGCGACCGGTTCTCAAGACTGCCCGATGTCTGTTCAGCGGAATTGTACCGCTTCCACCATTTATAGAATGTCTTCCTGCTGATGTCAAATTTCTTACAAACAGCTGGGACGCTTTTTACCCGCGCATATTCGGCAAACCATTCCATACGCTCTTCGGGAGTGGGAAGGATCTCTTTTGATATGGATTTTTTTTCAATCACAAAATAAAATTATGCATATTTTATATTTGACACAGATTTCACAGATGATAATTAGAAGCTATCTCAAAAATACAACTGTCATCCCCACAACGTGGCCGTTGGCCGAATGTCCCGCCTTTAGGACTCCGCCTCGCGGGACTCAAAAAGCGGAGTTTCTATCGGGGATCCCCGCCTGCCACTCTAAATTTTATTGGGCGGGCAGGCAGAACAATGGATTCGCGCCAAAAATCCGCGGGAATGACGCAAGTGTAATATTTAAATTCAATTGATACGATCTAATATTATTTCTTTTAACTGTCCAATCTGTGGCATATTCTTTTGAAGCTCAATCATCCTTTTTCAATCGCTTCCCACAGGATCTCAGCCACATCTTTCACCTGAACTTTTTCGGCAGCTTCTTTTGCTTTTACACCGTCATTGATCATGGTCATGCAGAACGGACAGGCCGATGCCACTGTCGATGCACCCGTTGCAAGAGCTTCTTCCGTTCTCTCTATATTAATGCGCTTGCCGTGATGTTCTTCCATCCACATCCTGCCGCCGCCGGCACCGCAGCAAAGTCCTTTGTCTTTCGTTCTGGGCATCTCTATCAGCTGTGCACCGGTCGCCTGCAGCGTTGTCCGCGGGGACTCGGTGACATCGTTATACCGTGCAAGATAGCAAGAATCATGATAGGTTACTGTCTGTTCGGTCTTCTTTTCCTGACCGATTGCGATCTTTCCTTCTTCCACAAGCTGATTCAGGAAATCCGTGTGATGAACAACTTCGAAATTCCCGCCGAACTGAGGATATTCTTTCGCAAGGGAATGGAAGCAGTGCGGACAGGTGGCAACGATCTTCTTCACGTTGTACCGGTTCAATGTCTCGATATTCTCTGTCATCATCGTCTGCGCGAGATATTCATTTCCCATTCTGCGGGCGGCATCGCCGTTGCATTTTTCCTCAGTGCCGAGAATGGCGAACGAGATTCCCGCATGCTGCATCAGCTTGGAGAACGCTACGGAGACCTTCTGATACCGCGCATCGTACGCTCCGGCGCATCCTACCCAAAAGAGAACATCCACATTCTTTGCATCGCCGACCTCCGCCATCTTCGGGATGTTGAGTCCTTCCGCCCAATCCGCGCGCGTAGAATGTGAGAATCCCCACGGAGTGAAGTTCCGTTCCAGATTATCGAACACTGTTTTCAACTCAGGAGGGAAACGAGATTCATTCAGCACCAGTCCTCGACGCATATCAACGATCTCATCCACATGTTCGATCATCACGGGACATTCATTCACGCAGGCCATACACGTCGTACAACTCCACAGTTCATCTTCCGTGATGAAGTTGTCGAGAAGCGTATTTCCTGCGATATTCTGGTTGTTTTCGAGCGTTCCAGCGATCATGAACGGTGATTTTTCCGCTGTCCGCCGGCGTGTAT
>CAIVNT010000447.1 GCA_903907305.1 uncultured Ignavibacteriota bacterium | reverse complement strand
TACCTTTTAAATAAACTCATGATCTCATTACAAGCCATTTTAGTTGTAATTTCTATTGCTGTGCTTGCAGGCAGTTTAGTTTCCGGATGGAACCAAATGCTTCCCCCGCAGACTCTTCGTGAGGCAATAAATAGTTTAGAAGAGGATATTGAAAAGAAAAAATCGGAACTACAACAATTGGAACCGAGTGTAAAAGAAATGGATGCCACATGGAATAATCAACGTGAACCCCTCATCAAAGCATATAATCAAGAGCGGACAAAAAAAGTTGAAGCATTAACTGTTGAAAATATCAGTCTTGACAGAAAAATATCACAGCTTGATGTTACAACTCAACAGAATTTCCAGCAAATAAAGAAATACCACACAGAAAATGAAAATACCAACGAAGCGTCACAGTATGAAGCATTTAAAAATAATGTCAAAAATTATATTGACGGACTAGGCATTTCTGATGAGGCAAAAGCGTTCATGCTAAAATACAATGACAATTGGTATTCTAAGATGATATTGAAGTTACAGGTCAGCAATTTATCAGAGAATCAATTGCGTTCCGAAATTCAACCTTCATACGGTGAAATGAAAAATACACTGGATAATTTGATTCAATCAAAACCATATCAACAGCAAGAACTTGACCGATTGCGCGCGGAAGTGAAATACGATTTCAAGGCATTATTCCTTCGGATATTTTATGGTCTCTTCCAATTCATTCTTTTAGTGTGGATTGTGGGCATACTTATTGAATCTCTATGGTTGACCATTCACATTGCATCAAATGTTCAAAAAATCAGCGACAATATTACACAAAAAGAATTATGATGCTCGTCAGTAGTGTTTATTGCGGCATTTCAGAATCATAAATTAAAAAAATATAAAGTAGATACATTGATTACGTGTATCGTCTCGAGGCTAATGGACAAATAAGTGGTGGAAGTAAGAGATATTATCAATTGTTTAACCTATGCCTGCTCTCATCCAGCAGGTATTGATATTTCAAGCGATTGTTTATTGGGAAAAGAATCTCGTCGTCACCTTCACTCGCAGGAGAATCAACCGGCAGGTCAGATCGCAATAGCGTAATACCGAAACAGACATCTCATCAAAAAAAAAATTAGCAAGCCCAAATATGGACCCCCCAATAGGTACCAACCTTTTAAGAAGTAAATAGAGGCTCGAACATCCTTTTGGGTTAAGTCGGGGAATCCAGCGCTCTTTTCACTCCGATCTTCGTAACGTTTCCTCATTATTTTCTATAATTAAGATCCTCATATCCGCTGAACATCAATTTTCCTCCTCCATTTTAGTAATCTTAAATTGAACACTATTGACCAACCGAAGATAATTCGACACTTCATTCTTTACTTCTCGATATTTAGCCGCAAAATCATAGATATTCTTTATTATTTATCGGTTTTTTTCTGATAACTATGGCATATCCCTTGTTATTAAATCAGCAAACTGATGCACCGCCTGCGGGTTAGGATAACTGTTGGATAGGGAAAATATGAATAAGTTCAAAGTGCTTCTCGCAAATATGAATATCACATCGAAATTTCTCATTCGCATCGGAGTCACACTTGGTTTTGCTTCAGTCTGCGCCGTGTGGTATCTCGCCAGTGTGCAGAATACACAATCCGAAAGTGATTTCCGTGAACGGCTCACAAACCTTGCTGTAACACTGCCTATTACGATACACAGCGCTGCAGAAGCATATTCAACGAAACTCGGTTTGGAATATCATCGGGTGCCGATCAACGATATCAATGAAAGTTCTGCTCTCGGCAAATATGAAAAAGAAGCGGCGGATAAATTCCGTTCGGATCCGACGTTACCTTCGTGGGAAAAGAAAGTGGTGGAGCAAGGTGTCTCAAGGCTGATCGTCTTTGTTCCCGGACGGGTGCTGGATGAATGTATGATGTGCCATCAATCAGTGGGTATCGATGTCTTCGGAGAGAAGAAGGTTGGGGAGATCGCAGCTGTATTCGATATCTCCGGACCGATGACTGCTCTCTATGACCAGCAGGCGAAGACGATGTACCTTACCTTGTGTGCAGGATTTGGTTTCATCCTCATTACGGGTGTGATCGTTTGGTATTTTATGAAAAAACTTGTCACGGTACCGCTCTCAACGATCGTGAAGACTGCTGGAGCCATTGCACAGGGGGATCTTACCGTGAACGCCCCCGTGGTCAGCCGTGACGAGATCGGCATGCTCGGGACTGCTGTGAATGAAATGGTCGAAAAACTTCGTGAGACGATCGGGAATGTTCAAAGAGTATCATCCTCCGTGGTGTATTCCAGCACCGACATCTCCTCCAGTACTGAACAAATGGCTGCCGGTGCACAGCAGCAAAGCAGCCAAACAAGTGAAGTTGCCGCTGCCGTCATAGAAATGAAAAAGACACTTGTGGAGACCAACAAGAATATCCGGTTGGTTGCGGATGGTGCAAAAGAGGCAAAAGAAAACGCCAATGCCGGTGGTGCCGTTGTC
>CAIVNT010000446.1 GCA_903907305.1 uncultured Ignavibacteriota bacterium | reverse complement strand
ACCCAAGACCATGTATATGCGTTTTATGGAATCGCAGGATGAGGATCGGATCACATACAATTATTCCAATAGTTATACCTACGATACGCTCACGACCATGAACAGGACCAAGCCGATGGCCTCGGTGATCTTTTCCGTCCCGGGATTTCCGATGATCTGGAACGGTCAGGAGATCGGATACGGATACGGCATCAGCGGATCGAAAGAGAAACGAACACGCAGCACCATCAACTGGAATTTCCCCGGACAAATGCTGCAGAAACATTATCAGCGGCTTGCATGGATCCGCGGAACATTTCCGGCATTCGCAACGCAGTCATTCCAGAGGATCGGAACGAACGATGGAGCAGTCTATGGTATCCTTCGTCCATTCACCGATGAGAATGCAGTCACGCTTGCGAACGTCGCCGAACAGCCGCGCTCCATTACATTGAACCTTGCGATCAGCGGCTCACCGAATATTCTGTTCACTAATCCGACGGACGGCAAAACGTATTATGTGAATGATGTCTACAACGATTCCACGTATCAGATCACATTTACCGGCGGTGCAGCGAATTTTTCGATGACTGTCCCGGCATATGGAACAGCTGTTCTCATCGTTTCGGATTCTGTCCGTAAGATCTCGGTGCCAAAATTGACATCGGTTCAGCAGTCGGTAACTGCAGTCATTCCAGAGAGGTTCTCACTTTCCCAGAACTTCCCGAATCCGTTCAATCCATCAACGACGATCTCGTATCAGCTGCCGGCTCGCGGAAAAGTGTTGCTGAGGGTCTATGATATGCTCGGCAGGGAAGCGGCAACGCTTGTGAGTGAAGAACAAAGCGCAGGCATGTATTCGGTGAAATTCGACGGTACCTCGCTTGCGTCCGGAATATATCTCTTTACACTCCGAACAGGTTCAAATGTTGAAACGAGAAGAATGATGCTCCTTAAATAGAAATCATCCATGCAGTTCTGAAAGATTCCTGATGATGAAAAGATTATTTCTGATGTTCCCGGCATTCTCTATATTCATGCTCGCTCAGCCGGAAGTGACAAATGACGGGATCCGGTTCACTTTTGCGTCGAAGGCTGCTGCGGTCTCTGTCTGCGGTGATTTCAACAGCTGGACACGTGAAGCTTCACTGATGAGAAAGGAACCGAATGGTCTCTTTACGGCGGTAGTGAAGATGAAACCCGGCATCTATCAATACAAGTTCTTCGTTGACGGGAAATGGGAGCTCGATCCGTTGAATCCCGGTCAGATCGAGAACTACGACAATTCGAGCAAGAATTCTGTTTTTACTCTGAAAGAAAATAACGAAATTGCTTACCATGGTTATCAACCTACACCCCAAGGAGTTATGAACGATACATATCCAAAAAGCGGGGGAACTCTGTATGTCAATCTTATCTGGCATCAGCATCAGCCGCTCTATCTCGATCCCGCAACCGATCAATTACAAGGACCCTGGGTCCGCACGCACGCCACAAAAGATTATTACGACATGGCGTCCATTTTGGAACAATATCCGGACATTCACTATAATGTGAATCTCACTTCCTCTATGCTGTTCCAGCTGCAGAAATATTATGTGGACAGACTGAAACCGTTTGTGAACCTCAAGAAGAACCGAGTGGATGCCGCAAAATTTTTCGCCGCGTGGAAAGGGAAGACCGATCCGTGGATCGATCTTGCACTGCAGCCGACGAAGGACTTCTCCAATGACGATATGAAATTCCTTTTGTACAATACCTGGAATGCATTCGGCATCAGCGAAGTGCAGATCATGCGCTTTCCGGCGTATGCTGCATTAAAGGAAAAGAATTCGCGCAAAGAAGCATTCACGGAACAGGAACTCCGCGAGATCAAATTCTGGTTCTATCTTGCCCACTTCGATCCGGATTTTCTCGAAAAGAAAGTGTGGCTTGCGGACGGTATGGTGATCGACCTTACCGATCTAGTTACAAAGCATTCGGACGGGACATATCATTTGGCAAAACAGATCACTGAGGATGATTGTAACAGGATCGTCGCTGAAACGTACAAAGTCTGTGCAAATGTCATCCCGATCCACAAGAAATTGATGTATAACCACAAATCCCATCAAGGCCAGATCGAAGTTGCGACAACGCCATTCTTCCATCCGATCCTGCCGCTGATCTACGATTCCGAAATTGCGCGGACCAGTCAGCCGAATGATGCGATGCCGAACCGGTTCCATTATCCGCAGGACGCCGACGCACAGGTGGGCATGGCGGTCGAGTATTATACCAAGACATTCGGCCAGCCGCCGCTGGGAATGTGGCCCGGGGAAGGTTCCGTCGCACACGAAGTGGTTCCGATCTTTAAGAAGAACGGCATCCAGTGGATCGCGACCGATGAAAAGATACTTGCACGGTCAAAGCCGAATAACCAGCCCAAGTATTACCCGTATGAGGTCGATTCATCCGATGTTGCGGTTGTTTTTCGTGAGACGGAACTTTCAGACAAGATCGGATTCACGTATCAGAATTTTGTGGGAGAAGATGCCGCGGATGATTTCATAAAATCGATCCTGCGCTATGCTCCTGCTGCCGGTGAACCGGACAGACTGCTCACAGTGATCCTGGACGGTGAGAATGCTTGGGAATGGTACCGCCGCGACAATGACGCAAAGGATTTTCTCCACGGTTTATACCGGAAATTATCAAAGCTCCATAAGACAAAACAGATCGTTACCGTAACGATGTCCGAATATATCCACGGGAACCCCAAACGGGCGATCGCTGCACATCCCGTGGAAGCCATGAGGAAACTTGACTGGCTTTATCCCGGTTCGTGGATCAACGCGAATTATGACACGTGGATCGGTGAGGATGAAGAGAACCGAGCGTGGAATTATCTGTTGATCGCCCGTCAGGATCTGGAAGTTTCGGGACTTAAACAGCCGAAACCAACCGATCCGGAACCGAAAGTGAATACCAAAAAATGGTTCGCGTATAAGACATGGGAAGCAATGTACGCTGCCGAAGGTTCCGATTGGTTCTGGTGGTATGGGACGGATCAGAATGCCCCGGCCGGCGACAAACCGTTCGATATCGCTTTCATCACACATCTCCGCAATTTATATGCATTCGGCGAAAAAGCGGGGGGAACTTTCCCTAAAAGGGAATTCAACCCGATCATTGCCGGTCATGAATCTCTGGCGGCGAAAGTGGCGGGCGGGACGATGGCACAAAGCAAGAAGGATTCCGTAACAGTAGTGTTCAAATGTGATGCAAAGAACATCTTCGTCCGCAAAGGGATCTACATCGTCGGTAATCACGAGTTGCTCGGCAGTTGGAAAGCGAACACGGTCAGAATGTACGATGACAATACACAGGGGGATGAGATACCGAATGATTCCGTGTATACTCTTATTCTGCAGATACCCGCGGGAACTACGCTCGAATATAAGTATACGAACAGCGGCCCGCACGGCAGCTGGGAAGGGGAGGAATTTCCTCAGGCGAATAGGAAGGTTGTGATTGACGGAACGCAAAACCGTGTCGTCATCAACGATGTGTTCGGACAACGAAAGAATTGACCATGCTCGATATTCAAAAAAAGATCTCCAATACGTTCTATGCGCTGATCAGTCTTCCTTCTACTGCAATGGGATTCGCGTTATCCATCCAGATCTCAGCATTGAGCTGGC
Source organism: uncultured Ignavibacteriota bacterium (assembly GCA_903907305.1). Classification (GTDB taxonomy): domain Bacteria; phylum Bacteroidota; class Ignavibacteria; order UBA10030; family UBA8401; genus UBA8401. Next base: position 3,261 of record CAIVNT010000446.1, on the reverse strand, counting down.
TTCTCACGACAAAATACAATCTCGACATCCATGAAGTCGGAATTGTTTGGGCTGCCGGTCCTCTCGCAGGGATTTTCGGCCAAGTAATCGTGGGACTCATCAGCGATAAGGTCTGGTTCTGGGGAGGCCGGCGAAGGCCGTTCGTGCTGATCGGCGGAACACTTGCTGCGTTGAGTCTGCTCGCACTGCCGAATATCGATGTGATCAGTTCTGCTTTTGGAATGACCAATCTCCTCGTTGTAGCGGTGATCGTTGCGTTAACGCTCGATCTTTCCATTAATATCAGTTTCAATCCCACCCGGTCCATTATCGCTGATGTCACCCCTGAAGGTGAGCCCCGAACAAAAGGATATACATGGATGCAGACGATCTCCGGATTCTTCGGGGTATTTGCATACGTTGTCGGTGCAACAATGGGAAATTATGTGCTGATCAATATCGGAGTGGTGATCGTGTTCCTCTTTTCCGTTGTACCGATGTTCTTCGTTACCGAGCCGAAGGAAATCCTGAGTGAAGCAGCTGCGGAACAAATTCAGAAAACGGCAACGGAGTGGGGACAGTTGTGGAAGATCTATATCGCACACGGATTCTCTTGGATCGGTGTGCAGACGATGTTTGTGTTCATCATCGCATTCATTCAGCAGAAGATGATGTCCGATGTCGATCCCGCAGAAGCTTCTGCGCGGGCGGGACAGATCATCGCGATCTCTTTTGCGGTGCTCAACACTGTTGGATTTATCCTTCCTGCTTTCGTTCTTGAACCGATTGCAAAGAAGATCGGCCGGGTTCGTGTTCATCTCATCGCTGTTGCGGTCATGGCGGCGGGATATTTCGGGATCGTTCTCTTTGCACAGGATGCAATGGCACTCTACGTGATGATGGCGGTCTGCGGTATCGGTTGGGCTTCTATCGTCAGTCTTCCGTTCGCGATCATGACGGAGAAAGTGGACAAGAGCCGCATGGGATTCTTCATGGGAATTTTTAATTTGTCCGTTGTTCTTCCGCAGTTACTGGTGAGTCTGTTCATTGGTAAATTTATCCTGGACTCTGCGGATAAAAATATCATTTTCATTATTTGCGGTGTTTCACTTGCTCTTTCTTCCGTCTGCTGGATCCTCGTGAAAGAAAAGCGGGGAGAAGAAACTCCTGAAAAAACTTTCTCTGCATCCCATTGATATGACCATACTTAATAGAACCTTTTCCGTCCTATGTATTCTCGCAGTTCTTATAGCAGGTTGCGGTGGTAAGGATGAGAACAAGATCCGCATCACCATTTGGCATCAGGACAGGCCGGATGTGCGGGATGTGCTCCAAAAACAGCTGGACCGGTTCATGTTGCTGCATCCCGAAGTGAAGGTGGAACAATTGTTCAAAGAGACAGAGGAACTTCGGTCAGGATTCATCATCGCCGCGATCGCAGGACAAGGACCGGAGCTTGTGTATGGACCATCCGATCAGGTCGGTCCGTTCCAGGTGATGAACATTATTCTTCCTCTCGATTCGCTCTTCAACAAGTCATTCCTCGACCAATTCGATCCCAAAGCGCTCTCATATTACAAAGGTCATCTGTATAAGATCTCCGATAAACTCGGCAATCATCTCACTCTTGTCTATAATAAAAAACTCCTTTCGAATCCCCCCAAGACCGACCAGGAATTGGTAGCGATGGGAAAAGCGCTGACAAAAGATACCAACGGTGACGGAAAGATCGATCAATACGGACTGGCATGGAATTATACCGAACCGTTCTTTTTCATCCCCTTCATGACCGGTTTCGGAGGGTGGATCATGGATGAAAATGATCAGCCGACTTTGAATACTGTGGGTACGGTGAACGGACTGAAGTTTGTGCAGCAATTACGTGATGTGCACAAGATCATTCCGAACGAAGCGGATTATAATATTGCGGATGCACTGTTCAAGGATGGACATTCCGCTATGATCATCAACGGCGATTGGTCGTGGGCCGGATATCAGAAGGCAGGCCTCGATATCGGCGTTGCTCCGCTTCCGATGATCACTTCGACCGGACGATGGTGCGGAACGATGGTCTCGCCGAAAGGATTCTCTATCAATGCGAACATTACGGAAGAGAAAAAGAAGTGGGCGATCGAATTGATCAAATATCTCACGTCCGAAGAGAATCAGATGGAAGCGACGAGGACACTGTTCACTATGCCGACAAATAAAAAAGTGAGACTGAGTGAGTTCGTGCAGTCGAACGGGATCCTTCGTAATTCGCAGATACAGATCGATCATGGAAACCCCATGCCGGTCGTTCCCGAACTTCGTGCCATCTGGGATGCGATGCGTCCGAGTTATCAGGCGGTTCTTGCCGGTTCGAAGACACCGGAACAGGCAGCAACCGACATGCAGATCCAGGCAGTGCAAAGGATTAAGGAGATGAACGAATAATATGAGCCCGGCACTCCGTCAAAAACTCTTTATCTTTTTTCTGGTCACTCCCGCACTGATAATTCTTCTCGGCGTTGTTGTGTATCCATTCGTCTATAATGTGATCATCTCACTCTCGAATATGAATCTAAGGCATATCAGGGACTGGGAGATCGTCGGTTTCCGAAATTATGTAAAAGTATTTACCGAACCCGCGCAACCCGATTTTTATGTTATTTTCATTAAGACGGTCATTTGGACCATCGTCAATCTTTTCTTCCACGTTGTTCTCGGCGTTTTTCTTGCTCTTATCCTGAATCAAAAAGAGATCCGAGGAAAAGGAATCTTCCGCACGATCCTTGTTCTGCCGTGGGCGGTTCCGCAGTTGATCGTTGCATTGACGTGGCGCGGAATGTTCAATTACGAATACGGCAGCATCAATCAGATCCTCGGCAAAGTAGGATTGCCGGCTGTTGAATGGCTTCGGGGACCGACAGAGGCATTCATCGCCGCGATTATCACCAACGTCTGGCTCGGTTTCCCGTTCATGATGGTGATCGCTCTCGGCGCGCTGCAGAGTATCCCGCATGATCTGTATGAAGCGGCGGAGATCGACGGCGCAACGTGGTACCATAAATTACGGACCATCACCATTCCGCTCATTAAACCGGTGATGGTTCCGGCGATCACACTCGGAACCATCTGGACATTCAATAATCTGAATATCATCTGGCTGGTCAGCAATGCCGGCGAGCCGTCGGACAGCACGCATATTCTGGTTTCATTCGTCTATAAAGCTGCATTTAATTTTTATCGATATGGGTACGGTGCGGCGTTATCAATGATCATTTTCTTCATTCTGCTGGT
>CAIVNT010000445.1 GCA_903907305.1 uncultured Ignavibacteriota bacterium | reverse complement strand
GGGTTTAAAATTATAATAGATCTTTGCGCCGGTTCTGCGTCTTCAATTTGCGCTGCTTCTCTTTCCACTTCGCTACTTCTTTATGATTCCCTCCGAGCAGGACTTCCGGCACTTTCATTCCTCTGAATTCCGGCGGACGCGTGTAACTTGGTGCATCGAGCAATCCGTCCTGAAATGAATCGGTCAAAGCCGATTCCCCGTCACCGATCGCTCCCGGTATCAATCTGATCACCGCATCGCTGATCACCATGGCTGCCAATTCCCCGCCGGTCATTACGTAATCCCCGATGGAGATCTCTTTTGTCACTAAAATATCCCGCACCCGCTGATCGATTCCTTTGTAATGTCCGCAAAGGATGATCATATTCTGCTTCAGCGAGAGATCGTTGGCCATCTTCTGGTCGAATTTCTCTCCGTCCGCGGTTACATAGATGATGTCATCGTATATCCGTTCGGACTGCAGTTTTTCCACACATTCAAAGATCGGTTCAGGCTTCAGGATCATTCCTGATCCGCCGCCGTAGGGAGGAAGATCGATGATCTTATGCTTGTCGTGCGCATACGTCCGGATGTCATGCACAACGATCTCTGCCAGTCCCTTCTCCTGCGCCCGCTTGAGAATGCTTTCCGACAGCGGACTCTTCAATAATAGAGGGACCGCTGAAATGATATCGATTCTCATATACTACTCACAACATCTCGCCGTGAAATAATCCTTCAGGCGGTCGAACTACAATTTCTTTCTTTTCCACATCCACATTCATGATGAACTCCCGAACTGCGGGAAGCATCACCTCACCATTTTTTGTCTTGATCGTGTAGACCATCTGCGCAGGATAGGCATCGACTGATTTTATCGTGCCGTATGTTTTTCCGTCTTCACTCACCACGGCACATCCAATCAGTTCGTCGATATAGAACTTATCCTTCGGCAGTACTTTTCGAAGCGTCTCCTCTACAAACATGTACTGACCTCTCATCAGATCGGCGGCGGTCTTATCGTCAATGCCGCGGAGTTTGATGTAGATCTCGGTGCCACGCATCTTCGTCGACTCGATCTCGCAGGGAACCGCGATGGTTTCGTTCCCACCTAGGAGAACGTTTTCCATCTGCAGAAGTTCATCCGCTGTTCTGGAGAACGATACTATTTTCAGCTCACCTTTGAGGCCGAACGATTTCCTTATCTGTGCAACCGCACGAAGCGGTGTCGGATTCTGTTTAGTCTTCAACTTCGAGGATCGCCCTTTTCCCGGTCTTCGCCGCTATAGCGGAGAGCAGAACACGGATCGACTGAGCCGTGCGTCCCTGCTTTCCGATGATTTTGCCGATATCGGCTTGAGCGACTTTGATCTTAAAGATAACCTTGTTGTCCTTCTCTTCTTCCGTGATCCGGACAGCATCGGGGGTGTCAACAAGCTGCTTCGCAACATAGTCAAGGAATTCACGCATTTCTGCCTCCTGTGTTTGTTTGAGAAGTCGACGCTATCTACGATGAAGCCAACGAATACCGAATTACGCCTGTGCTTCCGCAGCAGGAACCGCTGGGGCTGCCGGTGCAGATGCTTTTTTCTTTACTGCTTTACGGCGTGCTTTTTTCGCGAGTTCTTTTTCGCGTTTCAACGGCTGCGATGCGGACCATTTTTCGAGTTCCGCTGCGATGGTCGCTTCATCTTTTCCTTTTTTCTTCAATGTCCATTTCAGCATGATCCCCAAACGGCTGAGAAGATTCTTCACCGTATCGGTCGGTGTTGCGCCGACGCCGAGCCAGTACATCACACGCGATTCTTTCACCGTAATGGTGACCGGATCCGTGCTGGGGTTGTATTGTCCGAGTCTTTCGAGGAAACGTCCGTCACGTTTATAACGGGAATCTGCTGCAACGATGCGGTAGACCGGCAATTTCTTTTTGCCGCCGCGCTGTAATCTGATTTTTACTGCCACTGTGTTACTCCTTTTTACTGCTGGTTAGTTTAGTATTATATCTTTTTTTATTTCTATTCTATATTCTTATTTACCGAGCCGCTGCCCCATCATCTTCGCAAAACTTTTTCCTTTGGAGAAATTCCGCATCATCTTCTGCATCTCGGTGAATTGCGTCAGAAGTTTGTTCACTTCCTGGATCGTTGTTCCGCTTCCGTTGGCGATCCTTTTTCTGCGCGAACCGTTGATAATGGAAGGGTTGTTCCGCTCATTTTTTGTCATGGAAAGGATGATCGCTTCTACATATTTCAATTCTTTATCGTCCACATCATTCAGGTTACCGAGCTTCGCCGCACCGGGGATCATTGACATCACCTGTGAGAGCGGCCCCATTTTTTTGATCTGCTGAAGCTGTTCATAAAAATCCTGAAGGGTGAACTGCGCACTGAGCAGTTTTTCCTGGAGTTTTTCGGACTGCTTCTGATCGAACGTCTGCTGCGCTTTTTCCACGAGCGAAACGATATCGCCCATGCCGAGGATACGCGATGCCATCCGCTCCGGATAGAACTGCTCGAGCGCATCCATCTTCTCACCCACACCGACAAACTTGATCGGTTTGCCGACGACGCTTCTGATGGAAAGAGCCGCACCGCCGCGCGTATCTCCGTCCAGTTTCGTCAGAACGATACCGTCATAATCCAAACGGTCGTGGAACGCTTTTGCGGTGTTCACTGCATCCTGACCGATCATTGAATCGACGACGAACAGGATCTCATGCGGTCTCACAGCGGATTTGATATCCGCTACTTCTTTCATCATCGTTTCATCGATCGCCAAACGGCCGGCGGTATCGATAATGACAACATCACGGGCATTCTCTTTTGCGAACGGAATCGCTTTCTTTGCGATCTCCAGCGCAGTGACCGTCCGATCGCTGAACACCGGAACATCGATCTGCACACCGAGAGCGATCAACTGGTCGATCGCCGCGGGTCGATACGTATCCGCAGCAACAAGCAGCGGATATTTTCCTTTGCTCTTCAGATAGTTCGCCAGTTTAGCGCTGAAGGTCGTTTTACCCGAACCCTGCAGGCCGGCCACCATGATGATCGTCGGGATATCGGAAGAGATATTGATCTCCGC
>CAIVNT010000444.1 GCA_903907305.1 uncultured Ignavibacteriota bacterium | reverse complement strand
CGTCTTCAGACAAAAGAAGCGAACCTCACGACAGCGATCACGAATACCGAAGCTGCGAAGAGCAGAATTATGGATGCGGATGTTGCCAAGGAACAGATCATGGCATCGAAGCTTTCGATTCTGCAGCAGACGTCCACGGCACAGTTGGCTCAGGCCAATTCCTCGCCGCAGGCGTTCCTGTCGTTGTTCCGATAAATGTTCTGCCAATTTTGGTCCGCTCCCCGTTGAACGGTGAACGGACCGCTACAGTACCTTGAAGCACACAAATACAAAAGGATGTTTATTATGTATGCAGCCAGACAACATATGACAGAGACAGACACCGCCGTCGGAGTAATGGCACCGCCGTTACCATCGCATTCACAATCCGCCGCAACGAACCGGTACCGGAAAGAAGATTCGATGAATCTTACCCCGGTGCAGGTGATCGCGCGCGTATACGATGTGGCGATCCTCGCTGTGAAAAAAAACGATAAAGATCTGGCCCGGCGGGCGATCAATGAACTGATCTCCGCGCTGAATTTCGATTATCAGGAAGTATCACTCGGATTGTTCAAATTGTACGATTATTGCAAGACGTGTCTCCGCACCGGGAAGAATGAAGAAGCGCTGAATATCCTTCAGGAATTGCGCACTGCATGGGGAGAAGCATTTCACGTTTAAGGAAACTAAACGAAAGCGAATATGTCATCAGTATCAGACACATCATCAGTCGATCAGCTTGTCGCTCAGTACCGGGCGAGCAAACGCAAACCGGCGGCAGTGCTTGAGGTCAAAAAGGCCGCACTCAATATGCGTCTTGCCGTTCTTGCCGACCTGAAGACTAAACTGAAGACGCTGAAGACGACCGCCGATGATCTGAAGAAGACAGGAACGATCTCGAAATTTAATACCTTCAGTGTTGAATCGACGGATGCAGCAACGGCAACAGCAACAGCAACAACCTCCGCATTGGTCGGAACGCATGCACTTAAGATCTCACGGCTTGCAAAGAATGATACGCTCCTGTCGGACCGGGTCACCTCGACCTCCACCAGCATTATTACTGCAGAGGGAGCCGGGACGAAATCGATCCGATTGACTGTTGATGGTGTCGACACGGATGTGAATGTGGAACTTGTTGCCGGCGATACGAACGAAACGGTTCTCGGGAAAGTGGTAAATGCGGTCAATAATTCCGGTGCAAAGATCACAGCATCTTCCGTCGGTGACACGAAAGCGACAAACAAATTAGTGCTGATCAGTAAAACATCCGGTGCGTCGAATGCGATTTCGCTTTCCAATCTCTCCGGAACGCTTTTGGACAATCTTGGATTGACCGATTCCGTACTTTCAGGACGGACCGCGTCCGGAACATCGACCGCAGGATATGCTCATACATCCACCAGTGAACTGAACTCTTCATTTACGGTGGATGGAATTGAAATCGAAAAAGAGGTCAATACGGTCACTGATGTGCTGAAAGGTGTGACGCTGACACTCAAGGGGGTGCAAAAAGAATCCGATGTACCGCTGACCCTTTCTGTTAATGTGAATAAAACTGCTATTAAAGATAAGGTGCAAAAGTTTATCACGGACTATAATGGTGCGCTGAGTTATATCAACACTAAAACACAGTATGATTCTCTGACAAATACACGCGAGGCGCTCTCGGGAGATGCCATCTTCTCGAGCTTCCGGTACAATCTGCGGAATCTTGCCGCCAGCAAGGTGACCGGTATAACACCGGGGAATCCTACGCTGCTGTCGGATATCGGTATCACGGTAGGTAGAGATGGAACACTGTCGCTTACCGGCAATGATACGTTCGATGATATGCTGAATGGAAGTGTTGATAAGGTGGAAGGATTGTTCAATTCATCGTCGGGTATTGCGAACAAACTTTCCGACTTGATCGACAGTATGACCAATTCTTCCAAAGGGAAGATCATCGCGGCAAAAGACAATGCGGATGCCCAGGTGCTGACGTTAACAAACCGCATCACACGGTTCGATACAACATTGGACCGTCACGTGCAAAAATACAGAAGTGATTTCTTGCGTCTGCAGGCGGCATATAATCAGATTCTTTCCCAGCAGCAAACGATCGCTACTATCATGTAACAATAATAATTGAAGGGGATCGGATGGTGAGTGAACATGGCAAACAACATCGAACATATTACCCAAAGCGCGGCATCCGTTAAAAGTCCCGCTGAATTGGCGCCGACCAGGACACAGGTGGCTTCCAATAAGAAGCAGCGGGAACAGAATCAGCAAGTGCGCGAGATCGCGCAGGAACTGAACAAAAAGATGGAGGCCAGCAACACCAAGCTGACGTTTGTGGTCGATCAGGAATCGAAGAAGGCCATTGTCAAAGTGGTGGATGCAGAAACGAATCAGGTCATCCGGCAGATCCCCTCCGAAGAGGCGGTGCTGGTG
>CAIVNT010000443.1 GCA_903907305.1 uncultured Ignavibacteriota bacterium | reverse complement strand
TTAAGTTAGCTTGTGTTTTTCGGTCATGCTTCGGCGCGATGTCGCCGAACTGATCATCCTGAGCAAATGCCGATGTTGTTTACCTGCCTGCCGGCAGGCAGGTTGCTCAGCATGAACATTATTATTTGCAATATTATTTTTTAGAAACAGCACTAGGACATCCTGCCAGGAATTCCTACGCTTTTAATCTCTTCTGGTTCTAATACCCTCTACGAGGTCGCAGACCCGACGCTTGTCTGAAGGACTCAGACTGTGCAAAAATACAGTATATGTGACACTGAACGAAGCGAAGTATCCAGTTTTACTCTGGATTCTTCGTCCCGCCTGTCAAGAAGTAATGTTCGGCGGGACTCAGAATGACTTTGCCCAATTGGGAGTTTTCACAAAGTCTGACTCCTTTGGAGCAGCGGTGTCATTCATTTGCACAACGTGATTGAATAACATCCCGGGATGATCGTGTACTCAATAATTATCAATTTCATTATACTCACGAGTGACTCGCTCCTAACAATGCGCCGCCGGTCACTGAAAGAATGTCGAATATCGCATGTGCCGTTACCGCTTCGAATGCGCTTCGTTTTCTTAGATAGACAAGTCCATTCAATAATCCGAGTATGCCTGTTCCTATAATGGCGCTGCTGCCTTGATACGCATGTCCCAATCCAAAGAAGATCGAAGAAACGATCAATGCTGCGATCAACCCCGTCCTGTTAAAAAGTGCTTCAAATCTGCTAAGAACGAATATCCGCCACAGTTCTTCAAGGAATCCCCCTTTGACAATACCAAGAAAGAAAAGGATCAGGATGTTGATCGCACTCCCAAACAATGCTGAATTGTTCACGTGAAGTTTAGGGAACAGTTTTTCGATGATCGGCAAAAGCAGAGCAGAATTGAATATGAAGATGGCAACACCGAATGCAGCGCCAATGGAAACAGTGCGGAGCAGATGTTCCCGATGAAATCCAATATCGGAGAGCCGTTCATGCGAATGTCGAAGCAGCCAAAGCACCATAAGAAGATATCCGATCCCTTTTCCCAACGTGATCAGTGCGGCCAATGGCATATTGTCAAGCAAACTCACTTTCGGAAGGAAAAAATTCAATGCCGGTTCCTGAGGATACATCAGTGAAAGGATCTGCCATAGCCATGTGATGCAAATGATCACTACCGCCAGCTGTTTCGGTTTCAATATTTGATCCATCTATATTTTGACTCCATTGGGAGCAGTAAATTTATTGTCGTTAATGTTGCCCGTGTTCTTCGTCTCTGCCGGTTCAAAGATCAGCACTTCCGCTTCTTCCTCGGCGAGCGTGCGGTGTTCAACGGAATGCGGGACGATCGCAAATTCCCCGGGAAGAAGATCGATCCGCCGGTCGCGGAATTCGATGCTCATCATTCCTTTAATGCAGAGAAAGAGTTCATCCTCCTTCTCATGATGATGCCACGGGAATTCTCCCTTGAACTTCACCAGTTTCACTTCCTGTCCGTTCAGTTCGCCCACTACTTTCGGACGCCAGTGCTGGGTGATGAGGGAGAGTTTCTCTGCGATGTTGATCTTTTCGATGTTCATGGCTCCGGGGAATTATATTTTCCACATCTTGGTAAATTCAATCTGTGAATAGTGTAGGACATCCTGCCAGGATGTCCTACGGGTTTATTGTTTTAAGATCTGTGTGCGGAACAACTGAGTGAGTGAATCTTTTGTGGGGAAAGTCATCATGACATTGACAAAGAACAGAACATACGATGCTGCGTTCAAAAAATAGACCGGTTCGGTCTGCGTGATTCCTCCGGTCACTGCAATGATGCACACCACCAAACCAAAGAATGCCGCACCTTCCATCACAGCCATCCGCACCAGCAGTGCGCCGCGCATCATGCCGAGTGCAGCGGAATACGGGTCCGGTGAATTGAGAATGCTCTGTTCGGAGAACATCCTGCCGAAGATGATCCGTGATACGCCGAATGCCGACATAGCAAAGACAGCGTGGACAATGCTGAGCATGTTGACCGTCTCAACATCCATCGATTCAGACGGAATTGACCGGAAGTGCAGCATCAGGATGACGAGAAAGAACATCGATGCTCCCGCCATCAACGCCGCGTGGATGATCTGAAAGGTCCTGACCGTCTCAGGTGTGAGCGTGGATGCGAATTCATATTCAGATAATGGTTGAGGTATATTCATTTTTTTCGCGAGTAGCTGATGCTCCATTCGGTCTTCCATGTTGCTCCGTCGTCGGTGGATTTCATCCAGTCCCACACGAATGCATCGCGGGTGATGTTCCGGAAGATCATTTTTCCCATGGTGTGCACACCGTTCTTTGTGAATTCATTTAAAAAATAACGACTAGTGCTGTTTCTCAAAAGTAATATTGTATTTGATCATCCTTCGGCGCGCGCCGCACCATGGTCATCCTGAGCAAGGCTCGAATTTCTTGATGGCCGCGTCGAAGGACCTCAAAATGTGCGGCGCT
>CAIVNT010000442.1 GCA_903907305.1 uncultured Ignavibacteriota bacterium | reverse complement strand
TCCCCCGTGAACCATTCTCCTTCGGCGGATGGAACGAATCCAAGTTCGGCGCCGGAGATATCACCGGAAAGAGTTCCATCGAATTCTTCACCAAACCAAAAAAGACCACCACAAAGTGGAATGCCGAAGCACGAAAGAATTGGATGAGCTGATCACTCAGAATACATCGCTTAAAAACAAAGAGCCTCGCAGAATACATGGCGAGGCTCTTTCGTTATCAAATTATTTATGTTCTTACTTTCGTTTCATTAATATCAGATAGAGAAGAAAAGCTACACCAAATCCCACGAACCATGCGTAATTATAGAGATGCATTAGGACACTGCCGACCGTTGCAGGATCAAGCACTTTGATCGTTCCCAAAAATCCCGGGATATTCGGTATCACACCGGCGATGAGTGCAATGACCGCAGCCGAATTGAATCCTTTGTAATACGTGTACGCTCCTTCCCTCTTATACATCTCCGGGACAGAAAGAACTGTTTTTCTCACAATAAAATAATCAGCGATCAGTATCCCGCCGATAGGTCCAAGCAGAGCCGAATATCCAACAAGCCAGGTGAAGATGTAGCCGCTCGGATCGGAAACGAGTTTCCATGGCTGGATGAGGATACCGATGATACCGGTGATGAGTCCGCCGATGCGGAAAGTGATCTTCGACGGCCAGAGATTGGCAAAATCATTTGCCGGACTCACTACATTCGCAGCGAGATTTGTCGCCAACGTAGCAAGACAGAGCGCAAAAAGAGAGATGGCCAGAATGACTGGATTGGTAAATTTTGTGATGAGGACGATCGGATCCCAGATTGGAAATCCGCCGAAGATGACGATCGTCGCGGATGTGACTGCGACACCGATGAAAGCATAGAGTCCCATCGTCAAAGGCAGACCGATCAATTGACCAAGCATCTGGCTCCGCTGAGTTTTGGAGTAACGTGTGAAATCCGGGATATTCAATGAAAGCGTAGCCCAGAATCCGATCATCCCTGTCAGCGACGGGAAGAAGACCATCCAGAACTGCCCTTCTTTCACTCCCCCCGGCACGAACTGCGATGATTGCGAAAGCATTGGACCGAATCCGCCCGCCTGCTGATACGCCCACAGTAATAGAGCTAATCCCAGGATGATCAACAACGGTGCTTTGATATCCAAAAGGAACCGGATCGAATTGATCCCTTTGTAGATAACGAGCATGTTAATAGCCCAGAAGAACATGAAACAACCGAATTGGGCAATGTTAATTCCTGCCATCCATACAGGAAGTGCATCCCACGCGGGTATATAGATCGTGAATATCTTATAGATGGCCCAACCACCGATCCATGTCTGGATACCGAACCATCCGCACGCGACGAAAGCTCTCAGTAATGCCGGAATATTCGCACCGAAGACACCGAATGAAGCGCGGCAATAAACAGGAAATGGGATTCCATATTTTGTTCCGGCATGCGCGTTCAGGATCATTGGAATAAGCACAATGAGATTTCCGAGAAAAACAGTAATGACAGCCTGATACCAATTCATCCCTTCCGCGATGAGTCCGGAAGCAAGCATGTACGTGGGGATACATGCGGACATGGATATCCACAAGGCCGCAATGTTGTACGTTCCCCACTTACGGTCGCGGGAAGTGGTCGGAGCAAGATCGTGGTTAAGAAGCGAACTGTTGCTGAATGAAGAAAGATCAGTTTCAACAATTTCGGACGAAAGAAGTGTGCTCATAAGAATAAGAATATTCGTCGCACCCTCTCGAATCTGCCGGGCGTCCAAAACAAGATTCCCGGCATAAACATCCGGGAATGACGAGGGTTTTTAAATGATACCGTTGACTTTATTCCGTTTCACAAATTTCCCGTATCCCGGTTCCACACTGATGGCATTGCTCTCGATAGCTACCCGACCACGCATCAGGACCGTCTTCACTTTTCCTTTTACTTTCCATCCTTCATATCCGGAATAATCCACGTTCATATGATGGATCTTTGCTGAAAGCGTATGCTCTTCATTCGGATCGAAGATAACAATGTCAGCATCCGAACCGACAGCAACACAACCTTTTTTCGGGAACATACCGAAGATCTTTGCGGCATTTGTAGAACTGACCTCAACAAATTTATTGAGAGAGATCTTTCCTTTGTTCACTCCTTCGGAAAAGAGCAATTCCATTCTGTTTTCGATGGCAGGATGACCGTTCGGAATCTTTGAGAAGTCATCTTTCCCCATCAGTTTCTGTTCCCATTTGAACGGACAATGATCCGTAGCCACTACCTGAATGCTCCCTTGATTGATCCCGCCCCACAATGATGTCTGATCTTTTTTCTCTCGGAGCGGCGGTGACATGACCCATTTTGCTCCTTCAAAATTCTGCTCATACAGCGACGCGTCGAGGATCAAATATTGGATACATGTTTCAGCATAGACCCGCTGATTGCGTGATGCAACGCGGCGGATCTGATTCAATGCTCCTTCGCATGTCATATGTACGATATACGCCGGAACTCCTGTGTAGTGAGCCATATCTGAGAATCGTCCGGATGCTTCTGCTTCGGTGATCTCGGGTTGGGAAAGATAATGATAGATTGGCGCAAGTTTTCCTTCGGACCTGTGTTTCGCTACAAGATAATCGATCATATCTCCATTCGTCGCATGAACAGTCACCATGCCTCCCTCTTTCTTCACCTCCTGCATCAGTCCGATCATCTGGCGATCATCAATCATCAGAGCGCCTTTGTATGCCATAAAAGTCTTGAAGGATGTGATCCCTTCATCATTCACCATCTTTGTGATCTCAGCTTTTGTGTTCTCGTTAAAGTCCGTCACCGCCATATGGAATGAATAATCGCAGGTCGCTTTTCCGTTGGAACGCCCTTGCCATTGTTCGAGTGCGTGATATAGGGATTTCCCCTGAGTCTGCAAAACAAAGTCGATCACCATCGTTGTGCCGCCGTACAGCGCAGCAGAAGTACCGCTGGTATAGTCATCACTAGAAAATGTTCCCATAAACGGCATATCCAGATGAACATGCGGATCGATACCACCCGGCATAACGAGTTTTCCCGTTGCGTCGATTGTCGTATCCGCCTTCACTTGAAGATTTTTTCCAACCAACGATACGGTCTCACCTTCAATAAAAATATCCGCTACAAAGTCCTCATCTGCGGTGATAATCCTGCCGTTCTTGATCAATATGCCGCGGCGTGCCGCATTGCCGATGCCGGCCACCACTG
>CAIVNT010000441.1 GCA_903907305.1 uncultured Ignavibacteriota bacterium | reverse complement strand
TCGGGAATTCGTCTCCGGCTTGGCGCGCGAACACGGATTCAGCGAGGATGATATCAATAAGATCACCATCGCAGTCGATGAGGCATGCACCAACATTATCAAGCACGGTTACAATTATTCCCCCGATAAGAAGATCGATGTTGAGATCGTCCGCCGAGGACAGGATTTCGAGATCACGATCGCGGATAAAGGAAAACATTTTGATGCCAGCGCTATTCAGACTCCGGATATGAAGGATTACTTCGAACACTACCGCCGCGGCGGACTCGGCGTCTATCTGATGAAACGGATCATGGACAGAGTGGAATTCAATATGCAGAGCGACCGGAATGTACTCCGCATGATCAAAACACTTCACTGACAACCATTGTGAAGACCAGACCCCAGACATCACGTCCCGAATCAGAACTGCGTTCCCTTTTTGAATTCAGTCATGTCGTCAATTCATCCCTCGATCTTTCCTTCATTCTTGATTCGTTGCTGTTAACGCTGATGGGTAAACTGCTCACCACGAAAGCGGTGATCATTCTTCATGCGGATAAAAAAAAATTCTTTGTCGCAAATGGCAAAGGTGTTCCGAAAACATTCTTGCGGCAGGAGGTCATGCTTCCTTCCCTGCGGAAGAAGCAAACAAGGATCGATGCAGCATACTGCGGTTCTTTATGTTCTCAGGGGATCAATTATCTTTTTCCGATCATCTCCCAGGAGAATATTCTCGGGTATTTCGGCGTTGCCGAAAGCACCAAGCGTCCTATCGACAAAGAATTGAGTACGTTCGTTGATACGCTCATCAGTATCTCTGCTACAGCGATCGAAAAAAGTTTTTCATTCGTCGATGTGAAGAAAGTGAACCGTTCGCTGGATGAAAAAGTCCATCAACTAAAAACGTTGTTCGAACTGGCGAAAGAATTCGGCGGTATTCTTGATCAGCAAAAATTACTCAAGTTGTTCTCTTTGACATTGATGGGTCAGGTGGGTACGAGCCGCTACGCGATCTGTTTGAAAGAAGGGAAGAGCATCTATTCGAAGATCTCCGGAAGTTATCTCGAAACGGATAAAGCATCGATCTTTGAACTCGTTTCTTCACCGCTTCTTGTGTCGAGTATTCCCCTAAAGAAAAAGTATCATACGCTTCGCGGACATCTTGCCCACGAAAAGATCGTTGCTATGGTACCGCTGCAGATGCAGAACGAAGTAAAAGGGGTGCTCTGTCTCGGAGAGCGGCTGCGCGGCGGAGTCTATTCTGAGAGCGATCTGGAATTCATCTTCTCGCTTGCGAATCTTGCCTTTGTGTCCCTTGAGAATTCACGTCTGTTCGATGATGCGATCGAGAAGAAAAAACTGGAGAGTGAACTTCTTATTGCGCAGGAGATCCAGCAGGGACTGCTGCCGAGAGAACTTCCAGCGATCAAAGGCTTCGATGTCGCGGGGGTGAATATCTCCTCGAAGCAGGTGGGGGGTGATTATTATGATGTGATCCCGACGGAAGAGGGAAAGTTCATGATCGTGATCGGAGATGTTTCCGGTAAAGGAACTCCCGCATCGCTGCTGATGGCGAATGTTCAGGCAACGGTCCATGCACTTGTTCCGTTCAATCTCTCACTCTCTCTTGCCACTGCCCGGATCAATGATCTGATCTACCGAAACACCGGTTCCGACAAATTCATCACATTCTTCTGGGGAACGATCGATCCACTGACCCGCACGTTCCGGTATGTGAATGCAGGACATAATCCTCCGATCGTTCTGCGATCTGACGGCAGTGTGGAACGCTTGTCCGAAGGCGGACTGATCCTTGGTGTAATAAAAACGATCATCCCATATGAGGAAGGAAGTGTCGTTCTTGAAAAAGGAGACAGCATAATCTTCTATACAGATGGTGTCAGCGAAGCGATGGATATCAACGGAGCGGATTATACCGAAGAACGGTTGGAAGAATTTGTCCGGCTTCAGCGTGATGGTTCTGCAGCGCACACTCTTGCTGTGATCAAAAACGAGATCGAACGGTACACGCTTGGTGCACCGCAATCCGACGACATTACCATGGTCGTGTTGAAAGCACGATAGAAAGTTCTGCACGTATATTCATTTTTTTGATTTCCGCCGAGTCTTTCGTATTTTCTGCCATGCAAAACACGATCGAATATTTCTTCTTCCGCATTCTCTTCTACACCATTCGTCTTTTTAGCTTCCGTACTATTCAAAAAATGGGTGCTCTATTCGGAGCATTCATCTATTCTATTGTTGGATTACGAAGAACACTTGTGCTGTCCAATCTGCGTCACGCCTTTCCCGAAAAAAAAGAAGAAGAACTCCGCTCGATCGCGAAAAATTCCTACCGTAATCTGTTCACAGCGTATTTTGAGATCATTTTTATGGATACGCTGAGCAAAGAGGACATCACGAAAATGATCTCCTTCCCGGACCACGGAAAGGTCGATGATATTTTGAAGAGGAACAAAGGATTGATCATCCTTTCGGGACATTACGGGAACTGGGAACTATTGGCACTTTCTGTCCCTCTCTTCTCGCTTCAAAAATATACAATCGTTGTGCAGAAGCAGCGAAATCCTTATGTCAATCAGTTCATGACCGATATGCGCGGACGATTTGGTACGAAGGTGGTCATGATGGAACGCGCGTTTCGGGAATCACTCCGCGCATTATCCAATAACGAAATCGTAGCACTCATCGCTGATCAAAGCGGACCGGAAAGCGGTATTTATACAGAATTTTTCGGTCGTCCGGTTTCTACGCATCAGGGGCCGGCGGTATTTCAGGTGCGGAGCGGCGCGCCGATGATCCTTGCTCTGCTGGTTCGGGAAGGGTGGGAAAAATTCCGGATAGAGTATGAGGAGATACCGACAGACGATCTTACCGGAACGGACGACGAGAAAATGGAGCAGATCACTCAGCGGCATGTGAGCGTACTCGAGCGTCATATCCGTCAGCATCCCGAGCATTGGCTGTGGATGCACAAGCGGTGGAAACACACTGATTCCTATCTGAAAAAACAATCCATGGCGAAAGAATCATCCCGGTGAATGAACCTTCACGCATACTGGTGTTCCAAACGGCATTCCTCGGTGATGTGATCCTCACACTGCCGATGATCCAGCTTTTGCACTCACAATATCCGAATGCTGAGATCGATGTGGTGACCACACCGAAGGGGGCTGATTTTTTTCTGAATCATCCTGCTGTTTCCAGCATCATCAGATATGATAAACGGAATGTGCAAAAAGGATTCAAAGGGATCATCGCGATGTCCATGTTCCTGCGCAAGAGGAAGTACGATCTTGCCGTGGCGCCGCACCGGTCTATCAGGACTTCCATGATCATAGCGCTGAGCGGGATCAAGGAGAGGATCGGGTTCTCGACCGCATCGGGAAAATATCTCTATAACCATATCGTGCGGTATGAAAAAGCTCTGCACGAGATCGACAGGAATATCTCGCTGCTTCAGCCGCTCAGAATTCAAAATCGTGACCGAGAACTTCCAAGTTTGTATCCGTCCAAAACGGATAGGGAGTATATCAATAAATTCTTATTCGAACGGGAACTGTTAAATCAAGAGCGGATGATCGCCGTTGCTCCCGGTTCGGTGTGGAATACAAAGCGGTGGCCGGCGGAGCGGTTCGTACAGACTGCGGTGATGCTCGCAGAAGCCGGATATGAAGTGCTGATTGTCGGCGGGAAAGAGGACGAAGAACTTGGTTCCGAGATGGTTGAAACCGCGAAACACAAACATCTTTATAATGCTACGGGAAAACTTTCTCTGCTTCAATCTGCGGAATTGATCGGCCGCTGCAAAGTGCTGATCACCAACGACAGTGCGCCGCTGCATATTGCCGTGGCAATGAGGACACCCGTTGCTGCGATCTTCGGTGCGACCGTTCCCGCATTCGGATTTGGTCCGTATGGTGATCATGATATTGTGATCGAAACGAAAGGA
>CAIVNT010000440.1 GCA_903907305.1 uncultured Ignavibacteriota bacterium | reverse complement strand
TGGTTGATCGCGTTCACATATGCTTTAACGCTTCCGGTGATGACATCGGTGCTGGCGGAACGTCCGTTGAACACATATCCGTCGATGGAGATCTTCACGAACACTTCGCCGATGGCATCCTGTCCCCACGCAATAGATTTGATGGAATAGTCAAGCAGGTCCGCTTTGATATTCGTAATACGTTCAATGGCGCGGTATGCTGCATCAACAGGACCGTCGCCGGTGGAAGAATCTTGAAAGAATTGTTCACCCTTCCTCAGACCAATGGTCGCCGTGGGAACAATGTTGAGTCCGCTCGTCACCTGCAGTGCTTCGATCTTGTACGTCTCTTCCACTTCGGACATCTCATCCTGTAGAATTGCAACAAGGTCATCATCAAAAACCTGTTTCTTTTCGTCGGCCACTTTGGTAAAGAGCGAATATGCTTTTTCCAATTCTTCTGCGGACAATTTGTATCCGAGTTCTTCGTAGCGCTGTTTCAGCGCGTGACGTCCCGAATGTTTTCCGAGTATAAGTGTGCTGTGTTTAATACCGACACTTGCGGGGGTCATGATCTCGTATGTGAGCGGATTCTTCAGCATCCCGTCCTGATGGATGCCCGCTTCGTGGGCAAAGGCGTTGTCGCCGACGATCGCCTTGTTCCGCTGTATGTGCATTCCGGTCAATGATACCAGCATTTTACTCGTCCGGAAGATCTCTTCCGTATTAATATTCGTATTCTTTTTCAGCGCTTCGCTTCGTGTTCGTATCGCCATTACGATCTCTTCCAGCGAAGCATTTCCCGCCCGCTCACCAATGCCGTTGATGGTACACTCGATCTGACGGGCACCGTTCATCACACCGGCAAGCGAGTTGGCTACCGCCATTCCGAGATCGTCGTGACAATGAACGCTCACGATCGCTTTACTGATGTTTGGAACGCGTTCCGTCAACGCGCGGATGATCGCTCCGTATTCCGTCGGGATGGAATATCCGACGGTATCGGGAATATTTACCACTGTTGCGCCTTCGTTGATCGCTGCTTCAACAATCATACAGAGAAAATCAATATCGCTGCGGGACGCATCTTCGCAGGAGAACTCAACATCGTCGCAGTACGACTTTGCGCGCCGCACCGCTTTGATCGCTGCTTCAAGAACTTCATCACGTGTTTTCTTTAGTTTATATTTCAGATGAATATCCGATGTGGCGATGAACGTATGAATGCGCGGTTTTTGTGCATACTTCAATGCTTCCCACGCTCTGTCAATATCGTTGTCATTCGCACGGCACAATCCCGCTACTGTCACGGTGCGGATCTGCTTTGCGATCTCCTTCACAGACTCGAAATCCCCTTCGCTGGCAATGGGGAATCCTGCTTCCATCACATCCACCTGGAGCTGTTCGAGCTGCTTTGCCATGCGGATCTTTTCCACAAAGTTCATGCTTGCACCGGGAGATTGTTCTCCGTCGCGCAGTGTGGTATCGAATATGTAGACTCGGTCACTCATGTTTTCCTCAAAATTAGATCAGCTGTCAGCAATTAGGTATTAGGCGTTAGCTTTTGCCTAACCGCTAACAGCTAATGCCTAACACCTGTTCCTTACAAATGTTTATTTTCTAATGGCAGATATTTGCGAATTTCATCCATCAAGTGCGAGAACTGGTCCGGCATCAGGGATTGTGCACCGTCCGAAAAAGCTTTTTCCGGATTCGGATGCATCTCTATGATCAGTCCGTCCGCACCGACAGGAACCGCAGCTTTGGCCATTGGAGTGATAAGACTGCGGATTCCGGTGCCGTGGCTTGGATCGACGATCACCGGCAGATGCGACATCTCTTTCAACGCAGGCACAGCTGTCAGGTCGAACGTGTTGCGCGTGTAATCCTCGAAGGTGCGGATACCGCGTTCACACAGAACAACATCGTAATTTCCCTGGGACATGATGTACTCTGCAGACATCAGCAGCTCTTTATACGTGCTGGACATTCCGCGCTTCAATAGGATCGGACGTTTTGTTTTACCGACTTCTTTTAACAGTGCGAAGTTCTGCATGTTGCGTGCGCCTATCTGAAGCATATCGGAATATCGCGCAACAAGTTCAACATCGCTCGGAGAAATAACTTCTGTGGCAAACGGTAGCCCCGTTTTTTCCCGTGCACCGGCAAGAAGTTTCAATCCTTCTTCTTCAAGTCCCTGGAACGAATACGGCGACGTCCGCGGTTTAAACGCGCCTCCGCGGAGCATCTGCGCTCCCGCTTTTTTCACCAGCTCGGCGCTGAGTTCGATCTGTTCTTTGGATTCAACGGAACACGGTCCCGCGATCACAATAAATTGTGCGGTTCCAAATTCCACATTTCCGACCTTCACGGTGGATCGCGGCTTCGTCTCTTTGCTCGCCAGTTTGAACGGTTTCAGGATCGGAACAATACTTTCCACGAACTCCAGCGATTCCAATTGCTGCAGCTGCGCTTTTCCGCGTTCGTCGCCGACGCACGCAACCACGGTCCGTTCTTCGCCGACGATTGGATGCGGTTTAAAGCCGTATTCTTTTACGCGTTCAAGAATGTGTTCGTATTGTTCTTTTTTTGTTCCGGGTTTCAGGACGATAATCATGACTGCCTTTACAATTAGGTGTTATGTGATCTTTTTTAATAAATGATAAGTGATGGAATCGACAAGTGCTTTCCAGCTGGCATCGACAACATCCGATGAGACGCCCACGGTATTCCAGGATGATGTTCCGTTCTTTGTTTCGATCAGTACTCGCACCTTTGCCGCCGTTGCATTCTGCGAATCGAGCACGCGCACTTTATAGTCCGTCAGCTGGATCTCTTTCAGCTGCGGATAGAACCGTTCCAGCGCCTTGCGGAGAGCTTTATCCATCGCATTGACGGGTCCATTTCCTTCGGCGGCGGTCATTTCCGTTTCATCGCCGACACGCACTTTAATCATCGCCTCGCTTCGCGCTTCCATGTCGTTGGAATCTTTATGGATGCTTATCTTGAACCGTTCGAGTTCGAATAATTTTTTGATCTCACCGGTATGCTTCTTTATCAACAGTTCGAATGAAGCTTCCGCATCTTCAAAATAATATCCGTAATGCTCCATCTCTTTCAGATCTTCCACGATCTTTTGTGCCGCGGGAGATTTATCGTCGATCTTCAGTCCGAGTTCTTCGGCTTTGTAGAGCACATTGCTTCGTCCGGAGAGATCGGAGACAAGAACGCGGCGGACGTTGCCGATCGTTTCAGGTTCGATGTGTTCATAGGTTTTCGGTGTTTTCATCACTGCGCTGACGTGAACTCCCCCTTTGTGCGCAAATGCACTTTCGCCCACATACGCCATATTTTTTCTATGCTTCAGATTCGCCAGTTCACTCACGTAGCGGGAAAGATCGGTCAGCTTTTTTAATTGTTCTGCGCCGACCGTTTCACAGCCCAGCTTGATCTCGAGATTCGGAATGATGGAACAAAGATTCGCATTGCCGCAGCGCTCTCCGTATCCGTTGATCGTTCCCTGCACGTGCATTGCGCCGTGTTGAATTGCTGCAAGAGAATTTGCAACGCCCAGTTCGCAATCGTTGTGTGTGTGTATCCCTAGTTGCGCTGTGATGTACGGCTTTATTTCGTCTACTATGTCGCTGACTTCCCATGGCATTGTTCCGCCGTTCGTGTCGCAAAGAACGATCACATCGGCGCCCGATGTCTGTGCTGCTTGCAGCGTTTTGATGGCATATGGTTTATCTGATTTGAATCCATCAAAGAAATGTTCCGCATCGTACACAACTTCTTTTCCGTTCTTCTTCAGATAGGCAACGGAATCAGAAATAATCTCCAAATTCTCTTCTTCGGTGATCTGCAGTGCTTCCTTCACGTGAAGGATCCATGTCTGTCCGAAGATCGTCACCACGGGAGTCTGCGCATCGAGCAATGCTTTGATGTTGGCGTCGTCCTCAACTTTGTTCTTCGCACGTCGCGTACTGCCGAATGCCGCGATCTTTGCGTGAGTGAATTTTATCTCACGCGCTTTCTCGAAGAACTCCATATCCTTTGGATTGGAGCCGGGCCACCCTCCTTCGATATAGTCAATGCCGAATGCGTCGAGACGCTTTGCGATCTTGATCTTATCCTCGGCGGAGAAGGAAACTTCCTCACCCTGTGTGCCGTCCCGAAGTGTTGTATCGTATGTATAAATCTTTTTCTTCATGGTTAATGCTGTTTCAGTATTGCAAGATTACAATATTGCAACGCGAATTTAATTGTGTAATATTTCAATCATGTAATTTTGCAATCCTTTATTTTTTCCAATTCTCAGGACGCAGACCGCGGACCGCTTCTCCCGCTTTCCACATTTCGGAATTCTTCCATTCATCCAGTTCTTTCTGCAGTGTTGCGCGGTAATCCGGCGCGCTGGTGGAATCAAGCACGCGTTTTGTCTCCACACCATATTGAACATCGCGATACAGAAGCTCGAACAACGGACGGTTTGCCATTTCAAATTTTTTCGCCCAGTCCAGTGCACCGCGCTGTGCGGTCACCGAGCATGCCGCGAACATCCAATCCATACCGTGTTTCCCGACGAGCGGATATAAACTCTGCGTTGCTTCTTCCACTGTTTCGTTGAATGCTTCGCTCGGCGAATGTCCCATCTGACGCAGAACATCATACTGCGCTTTCATCAATCCCGCGATCGCTCCCATCAGCACTCCGCGCTCACCGGTAAGATCGGATAGCACTTCCTTCTCGAATGTTGTCGGGAAAAGATATCCCGAACCGATCGCAATACCGCAGGCAATCGCTCGTTCACGTGCTTTCCCCGTTGCATCCTGGAAAATAGCGAAGCTGGCGTTGATTCCGCTTCCCGCCAGAAAATTGCTGCGCACTGTGCGTCCGCTCCCTTTCGGAGCGACAAGCACTACGTCCACATCGGCAGGAGGAATGATATTCGTCTGATCTTTGAACACCACGGAAAATCCGTGTGAGAAATAGAGTGCCTGTCCTTTTTTCAGATTCTTCTTCACAACATCCCACATCTGTTTCTGACCGGAATCGGAAAGCAGATACTGAACGATGGTCCCTTTCTGGATTGCCTCTTCTATATTAGGGAAGAGATTTGTTCCCTCCACCCATCCGTCACGGATCGCATCGCTCCAGCCTTGACCTCCTTTGCGCTGACCGACGATCACGTTAATGCCGTTATCGCGCATGTTCAAGGACTGTCCATATCCTTGCGGACCGTAGCCGATGATCGCTACAACTTCGTTCTTCAAAAATTCTTTTGCTTTCTCAAGCGGATATTCTTCGCGAGTGACTACTTCTTCAACGGTGCCGCCGAAATTGATCATTGCCATGGTATTGTTCCTTCTTAATAATGAATAATAATCTTTACACTCTTTTTGGATTTGTTGAATTCAAATTTTGCATCATCGAACTTCGGCGGACCGAATGTTCCTGTCGCATCATTCGATGCGCCGTATCCTTCTATCGGCGAACCGTACCAGTGACGGTCCATTTTGTCATTCATGTTTTCGTCGTGATATACTGCAACACCATATGTTCCTTCCGGGATTGAGTCAAAAACAATTTCCATCGATGCTCCAGTGACCGGCGCTTTTTTCGAAAATACCGCACGATCTTTCTTTGTTGGAAAATCATCGGCGTTGTTGAATACAAATACCATGATCTGTCCCTTCGTTTCTCTCAGTCCTTCAACGTTTATCTTCATCGAAGATTGAGCCGATGCAATGGAGAAGAGTGCCGCCATGAAACAAAAAACATGAAACTTCATGAGCATTCCTTTGCGATTACGGCTGCATCTCTATTCTGACGGTGTCTCGTTTTCCTGCAACATTAAATTTTGCTTCGTCAAATGTCGGGGGGCTGAATGTTCCTCCGGCATTGTTCGATATTCCGTACGGCTCAGAAGGAAACCCCATCCAATCCCTGTCCATCACCTCGTTCATATTCTCATCCTGTACAACAGCGATCGCGTATTTCCCGGGCGGCAGTCCGTCCAGACTGATGATCAGTGATGTCGCCGTCACTTTGGCTCTGCTCCAGCGGAACGCTTTTTCCGGCTGTGTCGGGAATCCTTCCTCTTTATTAAATAGACTCAGCAGCACTTGGCCCGATTGTTCTTTGATGCCGTTCAATTGGACTATGATCGTGCTTCTGCTTTCCTTTTTTTGTGCAAACGACAACTCGAACACAAACAGCATCAACACCAAAACGTATTTCATATTCAATCCGTCTTTCCTTTTTTCTTCCGATGTTACGGAAGCACCGATATTCCCATCAGATATATATCCACGCTGCGCGCTGCCTTGCGTCCTTCGCTGATCGCCCACACCACAAGCGACTGCCCGCGGCGCATATCTCCGGCGGAGAATATTCCGGGAACAGAGCTCATATATTCTTTGTCTGTAGAAACATTGCTGCGCGGATCTAGTGCAACACCAAGCTCGTCGAGTAATCCGTTCTTTGCGGGCCCGCTGAATCCCATCGCAAGCAGCACCAGGTCCGCATCCATCGAGAATTCCGAACCGGTTTCCGGTGTGAAATTCGGCGGCGGACCGACACGGATGCCGTGAAGTTTCGTCACATTCCCATTCGCATCACCTTCGAACTTTGTTGTTGTCAACGCCCAGTCACGGATTCCCCCTTCTTCGTGCGCACTTTCGGTTCGCAATTGCAACGGCCACAACGGCCACGGGGTGGATGCGGCTCTCTCGAGCGGCGGTTTCGGCATGATCTCGAACTGATGCACCGATGCCGCTTTCTGACGCAGACTTGTTCCGAGACAATCTGCACCGGTGTCTCCTCCGCCGATGATGACAACATGTTTTCCGGTTGCGATAATATCTTTTAATGGATCTGTTTTGTCTCCCGCATTGCGTCTGTTCTGCTGAGGAAGGAATTCCATTGCAAAGTGGATCCCTTTCAGCTCACGTCCCGGAACATTCAGATTGCGCGGTGACTCTGCTCCGCCGCACAAGAGAATTGCATCGTAGGAGCGGCGAAGTTCTTCTGCGGAAATATTCACACCGACATTTGCATTTGTTGTGAAGACGATCCCTTCCGCCTTCAATTGTTCGATACGGCGGTCAAGTAAATGTTTCTCGAATTTGAAATCAGGAATTCCGTACCGCAGCAGTCCGCCAACGCGGTCATTCTTCTCGTACACCGTAACTCGATGACCTGCGCGGTTCAATTGCTGCGCGGCTGCGAGTCCTGAAGGACCGGAACCGATCACGGCCACAGTTTTTCCGGAACGTTTTTTCGGCGGCTCGGGTTTAATCCACCCGTTCGCGAATGCGTGTTCGATGATCGTCCGTTCGATCACTTTAATGGTGACGGGTGGCTCATTGATGCCGAGAACGCACGATGCTTCGCACGGTGCGGGACAAACATTGCCGGTGAATTCTGGAAAATTATTCGTTGAGTGAAGGATACGCACCGCTTCTTCCCAGCGGTTCTTATAGATCAGGTCGTTCCAATGCGGGATCACATTCGAAACGGGACAGCCTGACTGACAGAACGGAACTCCGCAATCCATACATCGCGCACCTTGTTTCTGCACGTTTTCCTGAGGAAATACCGTATAGACATCGCGCCAATCTTCTACTCGTTCGGAAACGGGACGACGCTGCGGAACTTCGCGCTGATATTCCATAAATCCGGTCGGTTTACCCATTCAATGCCTCCTGCTTTGCTTTTTGTTCTTTTGCATTCAATACGCGTTTGTAATCGTGCGGAAATACTTTCACGAATTTTGAACCATAGGTATTCCAACCATCAAGGATCATCTTCGCCCGGCGGCTCCCCGTCAACGCTGCGTGATTTCCGATCAGAGTTTGCAAAAGTTTTGCATCTTGTTCATTGAGCGGATCGAGATCAACCATGGTTTTGTTGCACATCTTCGATGCAAATTCTCCGTCCTCATCAAGCACGAACGCATATCCGCCCGACATCCCTGCGGCAAAATTCTTTCCGGTCTTTCCAAGGATCACGACGGTGCCGTTTGTCATGTATTCACATCCGTTCGCACCGACAGATTCCACAACCACGGTTGAACCGGAATTTCTTACCGCGAATCTCTCCCCTGCTTTTCCTGCGAAATATGCTTCTCCGCTTGTTGCACCATAGAGCACAACGTTGCCGACGATGGAATTATCTTCAGGTACGAAGGTGGAATTCTTCGGCGGGAAAATAATGATCTTTCCGCCGGATAGACCTTTGCCGACATAATCATTCGCATCACCTTCGAGTGTCAACGTGACTCCTTTGGAAAGGAACGCGCCGAAACTTTGTCCTGCCGAACCGGTGAAATTGATCTTGATCGTGCTGTCGGGAAGTCCTTCGGCACCGTAATACTTTGCAATGCGTCCGCTGAGCAATGCGCCGACCGTACGATGGATATTCCTGATCGGAACGGAGATCTCGACAGGTTTCTTTTCTTCGAGTGCGATCTTTGTCTGCTCCAGCAGTTGATAATCGATTGCTTCGTTCAGTCCGTGATCCTGCGGGATCAAACAGCGTCGTCCGATCCTCAGGGGCACTGTCGGCTGTTTTAAGATGGAGGAAAGATCGATCCCTTTTGCTTTCCAGTGATCGACATCTTTTCTCTGCTGCAGCATATCCACTCTGCCGATCATCTCATCGATCGTGCGGAAGCCGAGTTTCGCCATGATCTCGCGTACTTCATCGGCTATGAAGAAGAGAAAGTTGATCACGTGTTCCGGTGTTCCGGTGAATTTTTTTCTCAGTTCGGGATCCTGCGTTGCAATACCGACGGGACATGTATTCAAATGACACTTGCGCATCATGATGCAACCCATCGCGATGAGCGGTGTGGTGGAGAAACCGAATTC
>CAIVNT010000439.1 GCA_903907305.1 uncultured Ignavibacteriota bacterium | reverse complement strand
CCGGAGATCTACCATCGAGACAAGATTTTTTACCTCAGCATATCCTTGAAGCAATTTTGATGAACTTGCATCAAAGGATATCTTTGCAGAGATGTCCTTATTGAACATATATTCATAACCTATCGCTGCGCGACGTGTAAGGAATTCGTTCAAACCGGCTGTCCCTTTGGCAGTGTTCAACGGCTGCGGTTTTTGAAGGATATAGGACATATCGTTGAAGATACTTCCGTTGAATTTCCCAACGCCTGTTTCCTGAGTTGATTCAGTCGGTTTTATATTCTGAGTTTTGATGACAGGTTTTTGCTGAGCAAAGATGAGAGAGGTGAAAGAAATTACTAAGAATAGAAGGGAACTTTTTTTCATTGCAAATCCTTTCGATAAGGTGTGAAGAACATTGAAAAAGTAATCTTTTTTCCATCGCCAAGCAACAGTATAATGGTTTGGTTCTTCGAACGAATAGTCGTAAGTTATCGAAGAAAATTAGCGGGAATCACAATGAAAATAGGCATTACCTGTTACCCCACATACGGCGGAAGCGGTGTTCTGGCAACAGAATTAGGCAAAGCTCTCGCTAAACGAGGACATCAGATCCATTTTATCAGTTATGCAATGCCGATGCGCCTCAACGGCGGATTTGACAACAATATCTTCTATCATGAAGTGGAAATGACCACATATCCGGTCTTCGAATTCCCTCTCTATACTCCCGCACTTGCGAGTAAGATGGTGGAAGTCGCGAATTTTGAAGGACTCGACCTGCTGCACGTGCATTACGCAATTCCCCACGCTACAAGCGCATATCTGGCAAAGAAAATGATCCAGAATGATAAGTTTCGCGTGGTAACGACACTCCACGGAACCGATATTACGCTTGTCGGTCTGGAACCGAGTTTCCTTTCGGTGATGAAATTCAGTATTGAAAAGAGCGACGGCGTGACCGCAGTGTCGCGTCATTTGAAGGAAAAGACATTAACGAATTACGCGATCGAAAAAGAGATCGACGTGATCCCGAATTTTGTGGATATCGCAGAGTACAGACATGTGGATGACTCCTGCATCCGGAAAAGATTCTCTCTTGATGATAAGCGAATTCTTGTTCACGTTTCAAATTTCCGGCCGGTCAAACGGGTGACGGATGTTATCCGCATCTTCAATCTTGTCCAACAGAAGGTCCCTTCCGCCCTCATCCTGGTCGGTGACGGACCGGAACGCTCCAACTGCGAAATGCTTGTGCGCGAACTCGGACTTCAGCATTCTGTAAAATTTCTCGGGAAGCAGAACGAACTGCCGGAGATCCTTTCCGCGGCTGATCTTTTTTTAATGCCAAGTCAATCCGAAAGTTTCGGTCTCTCCGCTCTCGAAGCAATGGCATGCGAAGTCCCTGTGATCTCATCCAGCGTGGGCGGTCTACCTGAACTGGTCGTTCACAACCTGACAGGATATATTGCGGAGATCGGGGACATCGACCGGATGGCGCGATATGCGATAGAATTATTGACAAACGAAACGAAACGATTGATGTTCGCAAAAGAAGGTCGGAAGCGTGCGGTGGAACAGTTCAATCTTGACAAGATCGTGGACGAATATGAGAAGCATTACGAAAAAGTGATGAATTCACCGAAAGTGGAATAACGACCATTGTTCAGTGTAGAATGCAGAATGCTTCGGCGCGTGTCGCAATTAATGTTTATCTCCGAAGGAATCCTTCGGACCTGAGGAAGTACCCATTTGTTGTTCAATCGAAACGCACCTCCCGATGAGACTACTTTGGGGGAAGATGATATTATGAATTGCGACACTTGCTCAGCATGAACAGATGAATTGACAGCATTGGGTTCAACGGTGTTTATACATCCTCGAATCGATATCCTTGCCGTCCTCTGAAGAAAAAAGGATCTGGTAATTCCCATTCCCCGTAATATCTCCGAACATAAACCGCATCTCACCCGGATAGATCTCATCGGCATATGTCGGTAGTGAACTCATACCTGCAGGACTTGCATACAGCCAAATTTCGAGACTCTTGATGGTCGAGAACGTCTCGAATTTAAGATCGGAAAATTCCTTCTTCATGATCGATACCGGCGGACCGTACTGCAGATAGATCCGCTTTCTGTCCGATCTCCCGTCCATTCGTCTATCAGGATAATGTTCGTTAGCATACGTCAACCGTAACTTATATTCTTCTTTCGTCAACGCTCCCGGGATGGAATCTCTTTCCTGCCAATACTGCTCTAAATATTTGCTGATCTGATCGTCAGTGTCCAACATCCGTAAGGCCTGATATTCCCCTTCTGTCAAGACCGGATACAAATCGTCAAGTGTGATCTCTTTGAACGTTTTGGGAGCCATCGAACAACCGGATG
>CAIVNT010000438.1 GCA_903907305.1 uncultured Ignavibacteriota bacterium | reverse complement strand
TCAGAAAAGGATCGAGGTAGTAGTCGAACTGATGGAATGGCAGCCCGAGGGTGATTTCACCAGAACCGGTCTGGATCAGGATACGATTAGCATCATGGATGTTGAAATTCCTCACATACGTCTGCCGATCTTTCCCGGGAAGAATGTCACCGTGATCGCCGAAGTGATCGCACTGTCCTATCTCTCCAAGCATTACGGGTATGATGCGGCCCAGGAGTTCTCAAAAAAGCTTGAAAAAGTGATACAAAATAAATCAAAAGGGCACGGAAAGCGCAGTATTGACTATTTTGAGCATGATTTTGAATGATTTGAGCGTTTCCCATTTCAATTCTTGACAAATCCCTCATATTTTTCTATTTTCTAACTGCATATAATTAAACAGCAGGGTAAAGTGAAAAGAAAAAAAATATTCTTCTATTCGGACGAGTATGTTTCCTACGTGGAAGCCAAAGGCTATCGCCTGAAGTTTTCCGTGTCGATTGCTATCGTTACGATCTTTGGACTTTTCCTGTTGGGGGCGGTGAATAATTCCTACGGCGATTTTCTTGGACTTGGCATAAAGACCACCGGAGAACTTGCTACCGAAAATTCGTTGTTAAAGCAGCAGCTGAAGGAAATGACAGAGCGAATGAACGCATATTCCTCTTCATTGAACTCACTCGCAGGCAGCGATAACCAGCTCCGTTCGATCGTCAATCTTCCGAAGATTGATCTGGAGACCCGGCAAGTGGGAACAGGCGGAACTGCTGTGGAATCTTACGATGGTCTTATTTCAGCAGACGCCAATGCGTTGATCAGTTCATCGCAAACGCTGTTAAATAAATTGGACAAGGAAGTTGCATTCCAGCGTTCCAGTTACGAACAGATATTCAAACAGTACGAGAACAATAAATTGATTTTCGCATCGATGCCCGCGATCAAACCGATGGTTGGAACATATTCATACCATGGTTTCGGGATGAGAGTGGATCCTTTTGTTGGTTCACAGAAGAGGCATGAAGGGGTCGATATTCATAATGATGTAGGAACTCCTGTCTATGCGACCGGTGACGGTGTTATTGAATTTACGGGACCGACCGGCAGCGGATACGGAATCGCGTTAGAATTGAACCATGGATACGGTTATAAAAGCTGGTATGCTCACTTATCAAAATGTGTTGCACGGTCCGGCCAACGGGTGAAACGCGGAACACTGATCGCATATTCGGGGAATACAGGACGCTCGACCGGTCCGCATCTCCATTATGAGGTGATCAGGAACGGAGAGAAGCAGAATCCTGTTGAATATTTTGTGGATGATATCGATTACGAGAAGATCCGCGCCCAATTAGTAGACAATAAAAAATAGTAACAATAGAATTTAGCGTAAAGGTATTTGTGTTATGATCTGGACTATGGAACTGGCTTCGTATCTTGATGATGCTCCGTGGCCTGCAACAAAAGAGGAATTGATCGATTATGCTATCCGTATGGGATCTCCGTCGGAACTGATCGAGAATCTGAATGAACTGGAAGATGCCGAAGAACCGTATGAGAGCATCGAAGACATCTGGCCTGATTATCCGACGGACGGCGATTTTTTCTACGAAGACGAAAACGATTATTGATTACAGCGATCACTTTCGAGTGTTCAAGATGACCCAGTGCTGTTCCGCTGGGTTTTTTTATTCATTTCCCTTCCTATCAGTGTTGTGACTCTGCTTTCTTTACATCGGTCGACCCTCGTTTTCCTGCTGCTGCCGGTCATGATCTGCAGTTCCTCTGGCCAGTCCCGCGAACGTAAGATTGAAGTGAATGATATCTCCATCACCATCAACGGTCCAATGTCGAAACAGGAGATCCTTAATCAGATGACAACGCTGGAAACACCGTTCTCTGTCTGGATCTTTCTGAATGAGAATATCTATCAAAAGATCGGGGCTCCCCGCGAATATTTTGATCCATATCTTTTCAAACAGGATATCAGTCATCTTAAATCGTATCTTCGCGACAATGGATATTTCCGTTCGGAGATCGATACGGCACTCAATTTTTCTCCGGACAACCATTCGGTTGAGATCGGGATCACGGTCAGAATGAATGAACGGTCCATGATCGATACGGTAAGAGTGCTCGGACTGGAAAGTGTTCCGCCGGAGATCGTGAACAATGTCATGTTGAAGTCCTCGCTGAAACGTGGAGATCCGTATATAAAAAAGGTTATTGTAGAATGGCAGACTGCCATACTGAAAGCACTGATGAATGAAGGATATCCGAAAGTGTTCTTGGATACGCTC
>CAIVNT010000437.1 GCA_903907305.1 uncultured Ignavibacteriota bacterium | reverse complement strand
TGAAATTCTGGGACGTCTTCGGAACTCCCGGTCCGTTCGGAAACATAGCATTTGCAATTCGCGCTCGTGTTGAAGGATTGCGCGATCTGGGTGCTGCGATCAGTCCGTTCAATTCATTTCTTCTGCTGCAGGGACTTGAAACGTTGTCGCTGCGGGTCGAACGTCATAACGAGAACGCATTGAAGCTTGCACAATGGCTGGAGAAACATCCGCTGGTAGATTGGGTCTCGTATCCCGGCCTGCTGAATCATCCGTATCACACCAATGCAAAGAAGTATCTCCGCAATGGACTGTTCGGATCGGTGCTCGTATTCGGCATCAAAGGTGGAGCGGAAGCAGGGAAGAAGTTCATCAATAATGTGAAACTTGCCAGTCTGCTCGCCAATGTCGGTGATGCAAAGACACTGGTGATCCATCCTGCTTCTACAACGCATGAGCAGCTCAATCAGGAAGAACAATTACTCTCCGGCGTCACTCCGGATCTCGTTCGAGTTTCAGTCGGTTTGGAGCATATCGAGGACATCATTGAGGACTTCGATGAAGCACTACGTGTTGTGAAAAATGCAGAAGCGGTAGCATTATAAAATAAACACCTTCCGGGTCTAGGAGACCTGGAAGGTGTAAATACGTATGGAAAGAATTATCCAAAATATCATCGAAACAAAGTTCGCACAACTCTTCAGTGCATCACATCCATTGATGATGGACTGCGGAGAGCAGCTTTCATCCGTCACGGTTGCGTACGAAACGTACGGAGAATTGAATGCGGACGCAGATAACGCGATTCTTGTCTGCCATGCGTTGACGGGAAGCGCGCATGCCGCCGGGTATTCCTCCAAAGATCCGAAATCCATCGGCTGGTGGGATTCATTCATCGGTGAAGGAAAGCCTCTTGACACAAAGAAATATTTTGTAGTCAGCTCAAATTTTCTCGGAGGCAGTTACGGCACAACCGGCTCTCACTCCATCGATCCGTCAACCGGAATTCGATTTGGAATGAACTTCCCGCAGGTGACTGTGCGTGATATGGTGAGAGTCCAAAAAGAGCTCGTGACATTTCTCGGTGTTAAAAAATTAGCAACGGTCATCGGCGGTTCGCTCGGCGGAATGCAGGTGTTGGAGTGGGGAGTGATGTACCCCGAATTTGTCAATTCTATCATCCCAATCGCGACTTCAGCTCAGCATTCACCGTGGGCGATCGGATTGAACGATCTATCACGTCAGGCGATCACAAACGATCCTGAGTGGAGAGATGGAAATTATTACGAACACGGTCAGCCGGAAAAAGGATTTTCCCTTGCGCGACAGATAGCGATGATGTCCTACCGCAGTGAAAAAGAATTCGCACAACGATTCGGACGTGATCGTCTTTCGCAAAAGGGTGACCTGCCCCAATTTAACTTCGACAAAGAGAATTTGTTCCAGGTCGAAAGCTATCTTCGGTATCAGGGTGTGAAACTTGTCGGCCGTTTTGATGCCAATACCTATCTCTATATCACCCGTGCAATGGATCTTCACGATGTCACCGTCGGCCGCGGATCGATTGATTCAGTTCTTGGTTCGATCACCGTTCCTGCACTCTGCATCGGCATAGATTCTGATATTCTTTATCCTCCGTCCGAACAAAGGGAAATTGCCAATCGTATCCCGAAGTCAACGTATCATGAGATCGTTTCTCCGTATGGCCACGATGCATTCCTCATTGAATTTTCTCAAATGGCGAAATTTGTTCAGGATTTCCTGAAAAATCTCCCAGGATAAATTCACTGTAATTACTTCTTGATTTCAATCCCCAAACCGAGTAAATTTCCCCCAAGAAAACCGCTTCCACGATTATCATTTGGTGCCGTATGAAAAAAACTCTTTTGCTTTTAGCTTACATGATTGTTCCATTATTTGCCTTTTCGCAGATCTATAGTCCTGAAGGATTGAATATGCCGGGCACGTGGAATGGATTTTCCAATCCACCGTCCAATTTGGCATTTGCAGGATCTGCGCAAACATCGGGTGGAAGAGTGATATTGAACGCCGCTTTAGGGACTGCCCGATAACAAACGATAATTAATGTTCAGGCCTCCGGCGGTGATGTTGTCGGCGGAACATATACATGGCTATTTACCAGTGGCCCATCTTCAGGATATTTTAATAATAAGTGGGCGGGTGTCACTGTTTCGTTGAATACAATTCAAACATATACATATAATTCCGGCTCAGATAATTCAATCACGTTAACGAATGGAAAATATTATAGCGTAAATTATAAAAACACAGGATATGCAAATACC
>CAIVNT010000436.1 GCA_903907305.1 uncultured Ignavibacteriota bacterium | reverse complement strand
GGAAGCCGCTGCGGCGATCGCTTCCCATATCGAGAAGGCGAAGGATCTCCGAAGTCAATTCCGTTATCAGGAAGCAATGGATGAGATCGCTCAGGCATACCGCCACGATCCGACCAACGAATCATTGTTTGCACTCGAAGGGGAGATCCAGCAGGATTTTCTCCGGTATGAAGAAGAACAGCAGAAAGAACAAGAGACTTCCAAGAATGATCACGGTATCAGAAAGAGTCTTGCCATGGCACGCGAAGCACTCTCCCGCGATTCGTACGGTGAAGCGTTGGCGTGGGTGGATTATGCGATGAGTTTCGATATGAAGCGGTATGAAACGCTGCAGATGCGCGATGAGATAGAGCGTGCCGAGCGTAAGATGGAAGAACAGAAATCGAATGAAGATAAGGAACTGGTCATCCAATTCCATCTGAGCAAAGCGATGGAGTTCATGTCCGAAAAAAGAAACTTCGAAGCGATCTTCGAAGTAGACCTTGCTCTGCGTTTGAATTCCTCTCATAAGGGTGCGCTTGGAATGCGGAAACGGCTGAATGAAATTCCCGGCGAATCGGTTATTTCCTGAAGAATTCTGCGGTTAGAGATTTCTAACCGTCCGGATGGTTGACCTTTCTCTCTTATTTCTTTAAGATTGTATGAAGAATATCCTTCCGCAATCAAAAAAACTATGGCTGGACCGTCCGAAAATAAATCATTACCGACCTCCGAGCGGCTGAAAGAGGTTGCTCTCCTTCTAAAGCAGGCAGATAAGCTTGTGAAAGAAGGGGACCTTGCGACGGCATTGACGCTGATAGCAAAGGCACGGTCGTACGATTCGCGTCATTTATATGCACTCGCATACGAAGAACGTGTGCGGACTCTCCTTACCAACAAACAGGCTGAAGAGGCAAAAAAAGCATCGAAACAGAATCAGCCGGCATCATCCACACCATCGGTCGAAGAACCGGCAGTGGATCCGAAGATCGGTCCCACTCTTCAGCATCTCTCCAACTTAGCCATCATCGAAGCACAGCACAGCGCCAATGTTGCCGTACAGCAGGAGCAGGCCGTTGAGTTCCACAAAAAAGAGGAAGAAGAACGGACAAAGAATGACGAACTTCGCCGTAACGCCATCGATGCGAAGATCGGCGCATTCCTGATCCGTGCAAACGGTTACTTCATCCGTAAAGAATACAATCGTGCGCTGGACGAGATCGCGCGCGCGTACCTGCTCGATCCGGTGAACGACAAGATCCATGGACTCGAAGATACCATCCGCAAAGCACAGGAAGATTTCCGCCGTGAAGAAGAATCGGATAAACAGCGGAAGATGGAAGAGGAACGGCTGAAGCGGCAGGAGACCATCAAGAATCAGACACAGCAGTATCAGAAGGAAAAAGAAGAAAAGGTGAAGCGCGACGTACAGGATCGTAAGCGCGCACAGGAAGAAAAAGTTAAACAATATTTACAGCATGTGAACGAACTCTATCTTGCCAACAAGCTGGATGAAGCGCTCGGTGAACTTGCGTTCGTTGTGGTGATCGATCCGTTGAATGAAGAAGTGCTGCGTCTTGAACAAAAGATCCTCGAAACTCAGGAACAGCAGCAGCAGCAGCAATTGGAACTGTATCAAAAGCAGTTGGAGGAACGTCAAAAGAAACGTGAATCGATCCTTGCGACCATCAAGAGACACATCTCGAATGCGGACCAGCTGGCAAAACAGCAGAAGTTCACGGATGCATTGCGCACCATTACGCGCGCGACCGTGCTCGATCCTGTGAACGAAGAACTTCAGGAGTGTGAACGCCGCATCCTTGCTATGCAGGAGGAGGTCTTTCGTCAGGAAGAAGAGAGTAAACGTGAACTGCAGGATCAGATCCGCCGGCAGCAGGAAGAAGAACTCCTCCGTCTTGAACAGACGGACCGTTCGCGTGTGATGAGCGGCGAATCCGAAGAAGTGCTTGCACAGCAGAAGCTGGATAAAGAGAAGATCGAACAATACCTCGAACGCGCAAAGAAGTTCCTTTCTGAGCAGCAATTCGAAGTTGCACTGGGAGAAGTTGCACTGGCATTCATCATTAATCCGTTCGATGAGAATGTGAAATTGGTGGAACAGTCGATTCTGCATGAGCGGGAAGAGTATCAGGCTGCACAAAAGATGTTCGCAGCGCAGGCGGTGCTGAACGAACAGAAGAACAAGAATTCAGTCAATGAAAAGATCCGGATGCATCTTGCGGAAGCGGAGCAGCTGCGCGGCATTCAGCAGTTCAGCAAAGCATTCAACGAGGTGGCGAAAGCATTCATCCTGGACCCGCTCGATCCGATGATACAGCAATATGAACAGAACCTGCAGGTGGAATTCGATGCCTTCCTGTTCGAGCAGCATAACAAGCGGGACAGCGACGAGAAGAATGTCACTATTCAACGACATCTTCAGCATGCGGCGGAATTTCTGGAGCGTGACCTCTTTGAAGAGGCATTCTCCGAGATCTCCAGCGGACTTTCGGTGGATGACCGGAACAATGAACTGCTGACTCTGAAACAAAAAGTGACGACTGCAGCGAATCATTGGAAGTTGAAACAGCGCGAAGAATCACGCAATCTGGATATCCAGAAACTGTTGATCGTAGCACGGGAATTCTTTACTGTGGGGAAATTTGAGGAGGCGACCATTGCCGTGAAAAAGGCGCTGGAATTCGACCCCGCGCGGAAGGAATCTCTTGCCTTAATGGAAGATATCGAATCTGTTGTCTCACAAACGCACGATGTCCGTCAGTCCGAGCTGCGCAATGAGCGGGTCACCTTGCATCTTGCACAGGCTCAGAGTTTTCTCATGTCCAACATGCTGGACAAGGCGTTGGTACAGATCCTTTCCGGACTGATCATTGATCACTCCAACAGTGAATTATTGAAACTTGAACAGCGCGTGAACGCGCTGCATGAAGCTCGTCTCAATGAACTCCAGTCCACGACATTTTCCTCCAATGCCTCGCAGCCGAAGATCTCGCGGGAAGAACAGGAACGGCTCATCCGCATTCATGTCCGGGTCGCATCTGAATTTCGCGCACAGAATGAATATGCAAAAGCGCTCGATGAGATCGCGCATGGACTTACTGTTGATATGCAGAATCAGGAACTGATCGGATTGGATGCAGAGATCCGCAAGGAACAGGCGGACCATGATCTGAAAGCGGCGCAGGGCCTGAAACTGATCTACTCAAGCGGACAAGCCACCGGATAATGAGCCAGGACTCCCTCACAACTCTGCTTCGTGAAGTGCAGCACGCAGTACAACGGCATCAATATGCTCCGGCGTTAAAGATCATACGTGATGCCAAGATCATCGATCTCCACAATCTCTATCTTTCCGCTATTGAACATTTCGTCGCAACGATGCTCACACCCGCCTCCGCGGATGTATCCGAACAGAAGTCTGCTGAAGATGAACAGGTGCTTTCGCTTCTGGTAAAACGGGCTGTGCATGACAGGGAGAAACGTTCTGCAAAACAGCGCGACGGCGCGACGATGCTCGATGAGCGGTTAGTGATGCTGGAAAAAGTGAAGAATGGGTACTTTCAGCGGGCGGATGAATTCATTGAAGCAAAGGAGTTCGGACGGGCGCTGGAAGAGATCCAGCGGGTCTATTTTTTCGACCCGCAGAATTTTGTTGCGAAAGAATATCAGCAGAAGATCGCGCAGCTGGCCGATCTGCACAAGAAGTAGGGGGAGCGGTTATTTTGCGATGGTGATCAATTTCGCCAATGTACGGATCATTCTCGGATCGAGTGTGAATGATTTGACATCGATCTTTTCGTTCTTCATGTCTCTGAAGTAGAGCAGACCGCGTACCGAGCGGGCATTGGTCATGCTCTCCACCATCTGTTTATTCCCGACTACGACGAATTTCAATACATGCTTCGAATCATTCTCGTTGCGGAATCCTGTCTTCTGTACTTTGATCTCGGATGTCGGTTTGCCGTCGATAATGAACTGCATATGTGTGTTCGCCGGTAACTGTGGTTTCAGTGCTGCATTGAACTTGCCGATCTCTTCAAAGCGGAAGGCATACAGAACGCCTTGTGTGCGGATCTCGAAATCGGGGTTGAAGATCAGTTCATATCCGAGCAATCCTTGCGTGGTCAAATTGTGCTGAACGTTCAGCGGAGTGCTGAAGGATACCCATCGTCCCGGACCGTGTTCCTGGATCGAATAGATATCATCATCTTGCGCCAAGGCGGCAAGCGAGAATAAGAGCAACAATGTGGAAATTTTGATGATTTTCATGATGCGTTCTCCAATCAGGTATACAACTTTCCTTAAAAATAGCGAAATTACCGAAGATTGTAAAGACAACAGTTTATTTTTCCCGAAATTCTTGATAGCTTGTCTGCGTAACTTAGCGTCCGCACCGGCGTATAGACTGTTCACACTTTACCACAACCAATGACCTTTTCCTTTTCCAGAACCCGGCAATTACGCACAGCATTCACACTGCTCTTCGGCGCCCTGTTCCTTCAAGCGCTGGTGACGCTGTATACATTCTTCGGCACGCCGACGGATGAGAATACGTTCCGCAACGCTCCGTCCAGGTTCATGGTGGTCAAGAATTTCCATGGTGAACTAAAGTCAACAAAGAACTATCTCGGAGGCCGTTCGTCCGGCGTGCAGTCGTCCATGGATTCTGTTATGGCCGGAGATCTCATCCTTTCTATCAATGATGGGAAGATGAAGGCGATGAAGGATGTCTACGACGTGATCGATGAAAGCCCGCGCGACGAGATCCGATTCGAACTTCTCAGACCTTCACTGAATGAGGTGATAACCTTTGTTGTGAAACGGAACGCCATCCGCCAAGATTTTCTGGTGATTGTTCCCAACTATGTGATCGTTACGGATGTCACCTTTGGCGGTGCTTCGGACAGAGGCGGTATGAAGATCGGTGATC
>CAIVNT010000435.1 GCA_903907305.1 uncultured Ignavibacteriota bacterium | reverse complement strand
GGCTACTCTGGAATGGAATGTTCTTATTCTTGCTGGGCTTACTTACGGGCTTAATTGAACAGAAGTTCAGTAACCCTCGGATGGGCCTCGCTGCACACCTAGAAGGTGTGATGAACGGAACGTTTCTTATTGCGTTGGGTGCTGCTTGGACGGAGGTAAGGCTGTCTCCACGACTGAATGTTTTGGCATATTGGAGTGCGCTTTTTGGAACTTACGCAAATTGGGTTATAACCACCGTAGCAGCAATATTTGGTACGGGGGCAATGTCACCAATTACTGGAGCAGGTTACAACGGTCAGCCCTGGCAAGAGAGCCTAGTGACATTCGGCTTTACGAGCGTCGGACTCGGGGTAGTTGTCGCTTCAATTTTGGTTCTCTGGGGTCTGCGACGAAACGCCTTGTCGTGAAATCTAAACTCAACATACGATTCATCAAGTTATCAGTCCCGATAAAATGCATTGGGATACGAAGAAAGAACAATTCAACAATAAATGAGCGAGCCCGCAGTGCAACAATACAATGCAGATTAGCTCCAGTCCGTGAGAACAGACGAAATGTTTAAGTATCAATTACAATATTTATTCATCGTCAATATCAACGTTCAAAAACAAACCAAATCTATAAAGTATCGGTTTTTCTCCTTTCTTGACTTTCATCACAACACCATCTATATTAGGCAGTTTTATTCGTGTTTATCCACTCATCTTTTATGGTGAATCCAATGTCTGACGAAGTAGAAGTTCTGCGAAACGTCCCTATTTTCAGCGAATTAAGCGACAAAGACCTTGAACACATCGGTGCATTAGGTGTCCGGAAGAAATATAAAAAAGGGAGCATTATCCTTTTAGAAGAAGAGACCGGTGCGGCACTGTTCGTGATCATTTCCGGAAAAGTGAAGATCGTCCGTATGGATGATGATGGAAGAGAAGTGATCCTGTCTATTCTCGGCGAGAGCGATTTCTTCGGCGAGATGGCGATACTGGATGGCTCAACCCGCTCTGCAAGCGTTGTCGCTACATCTAAATCTGAATTATTCATGATCCACCGCGGTGATTTTCTGAAATCGCTGACCGATTATCCTTCTGTGGCGATCGGTCTCCTCCGTGAATTGACTGGCCGTCTCAGAAAAGCAGATGCGCAGATTAAAAGTCTCTCATTGAAAGATGCTGCCGGCCGTGTTGCGAATGTCGTTCTGCAGCTGGCGGATGATGTCGGTGTCTTCCGTAAAGGGAAAGTGGAGATCGACGAACTTCCGCTGCAGCAGGATCTTGCCAATATGGCTGGAACTTCGCGTGAGACCATCTCCCGCATGATCCACAAGTTCATTAAAAAAGGGTATCTGCAGCTGCAGGGCAGCAAACTGATCATCAA
Organism: uncultured Ignavibacteriota bacterium; assembly: GCA_903907305.1. GTDB lineage: Bacteria > Bacteroidota > Ignavibacteria > UBA10030 > UBA8401 > UBA8401. Next base: position 1,482 of record CAIVNT010000435.1, on the reverse strand, counting down.
TGACTACGAAAATTTCAAAACGCTTCATTCTTAATTCAATCTCTTAATTTACGACGACACTATGCTCAAAGCAGACCTTCATATGCACACGACTTTTTCGGACGGGATCTTTTCCCCGTACGAACTGATCAAGAAGTGCAAACAAAAAGGTCTCTCTATTATCTCCATCACGGATCATGACAGTGTTGCCTCCTTTCCGGATGCGTTCGAATATGGAAAAGAGTTCGGTGTTGAAGTGATCCCCGGTGTTGAACTGAGCGCGCTTGTTGATGAGAAGGATGTTCATATCCTCGGTTACTTTGTAGATTACACCAATCCCAATCTTCTGGAATATCTCGAATTCTTCCGGCGGGAAAGAGTGAAACGCGCCGAACGCATCGTTGCAAAACTCAACAATATCAATGTCCCTTTGAAATTCGAAGCGGTGATGGAGCGCGCAGGAAAAGGCGCAGTCGGCCGTCCTCACATTGCTTCCGCAATGGTCGATGGCGGATACATTGAAACGTATCATCAGGCATTCGAAAGATTCATCGGTAACGGCGGACCCGCATACGAGAAGAAATTCCAGCTGACCCTCACCGATGCCATCAAATTGATCTCATCATCCGGCGGATTGTCGTTCCTCGCTCATCCGGGCCGATACACAACCGAAGAACTTCTTCAGCAGACCATCAAATCCGGCTTGGACGGCATTGAAGTGATTCATCCATCCCATCAGCCTGTCCATACCCAGTATTACCGCGGAGTAGTGAATGAGTATTTCCTTCTCGAGAGCGGCGGGTCGGATTTTCATGGCGGCAAAAAAAATGATGATGAAGTTCTTGGAAGTTTTTATGTTGATGAAGTGAAGGTCGGTATGATGAAACACCGGCTCTTTTCCAATGGATCTTCCCAAAAATAGTATACGATAGAGGACGTTGACCCTGCAGATTATGGCTACCGAAGTTTCTCCCCGAGTGTACGAAGGCGGTTTAAGTGCAGACGGAAAAAAAATCGCGATCGTTGTCAGTAAATTCAATCAAGCCGTCACCCAAAAATTACTCGAGGGTGCACTGAACTGTTTCCGGAAACACGGTGCGTCGGACATTGAGGTCTTTCATTGTCCAGGCGCGTATGAACTTCCGCAGGTTGCATCGTTCATTACCGGGATTAAAAAATATGACGCGGTCGTTTGTCTTGGCGCAGTGATCCGCGGCGAAACTCCGCACTTCGATTTCATCTGCCAGGAATGTGCGCGCGGTATCGGTCAGGTGTCGCAGGAAAGAGGAATACCAGTGTTGTTCGGAGTGATCACGTCCAATACATTCGAGCAGGCAATGGAGCGGGCAGGCGGGGTTGTCGGAAACAAAGGGTATGACGCCGCACTCAGCGCAATTGAAATGTCGGATCTTTACTCACAAATTGTTTCACAAAAATAAGGAAAGCGCGAAAGACTTCTTGATACTCTGATTCACTTTGTCAACCCAAAGGAGGCTTTCGTAT
>CAIVNT010000434.1 GCA_903907305.1 uncultured Ignavibacteriota bacterium | reverse complement strand
GTTCGACCTTCTGGAGAGCAGGATCGATTTCGCCGATCAGATCAACAAAGGAAATATGGCCGCTGCGGTATTCATCTCTTCCGTGATGATCGCTCTCTCCATCATCATTGCCGGAGCGCTGGGATAATGGGAGATCTCAGACGAATAGCTGTTCTTACTCTTTGTATATCAATGCTCACTCCGCTCCTGTTTTCACAACGGATTCCGATTGATAAATATGATGAGTATTTTCAAAAATATTCGAAGCGCTATTTTGGTCCGGCATTCGATTGGCGGATATTCAAAGCGCAAGGGTATGCTGAAAGTAACCTCGATCCCGAAGCGAAGAGCTGGGTCGGCGCGAAAGGGCTGATGCAGCTGATGCCCGCAACCTACGCGGATATCCAATTGAAGAATCCTGAACTCGGTGAGATTTCCGATCCGCGATGGAATATCGCCGCAGGTATCTATTACAATCGGCAGCTATGGAAGAGGTGGGATGAGAAAGATCGTCAGGAAGAGAGGATGCATTTCGTCTTCGCCAGTTATAATGCCGGCCTGCAGACGATCAAACGGGCCCAACAGATCGCCGAGCAGGAGAGTCTTGATGTGCACAGCTGGCTGAGCATCGAGACCATCGCCCCGAATGTACCGCGCTGGAGACATGAAGAGACGGTCGGGTATGTACGAAAGATCGACAAGAATCATGAGATCTTACGGACGGTCAGACAGAAGAAAAGGTGAATAGATCGACATATGATCCAGTTCTATTCAATCCTCATTTGTTCACTTTGTGGCTTTGGTTGAGATGTTCTTCATTCACATTGTATGCGGTCCGAGCACCGCTCGGACCTACAATTCGTATCCGCGCAAATCCTTTTTTCCCCTGCCTGCCGTCTTTGTGGCGGGCGTGTTCTATTGCTACCGTACCGCCTGGAAGGCGGTACTACATTTTTATCCGTGAAAATCTGCCTGATCCCCCGAATCCCTGCCCGACTGACTTCTTACTTGTATCGTCGGTCAGGTCGAAGACTCGACTCTTCGAGCGGGCGTGTTCTATTCCAAAAAATTAAGGAACGAGCGAGAATGTGTCCTGAAGTTTGATGTTGCGCGATGATGCGCCGACCATCACATCAAACTCACCCGCTTCGGCTCCCCACTGCAATTGCTGATTGAAGAATGAGAGTTTCTCTTTGTCGATCGTGAATTGCACTATTGTACTCTCGTTCACTGCAAGCGCGACCTTTTTGAAATCCTTCAATTCTTTTACCGGCCGGACGATCGAACCGACCTTGTCCCTCAGATACAGCTGAATGATCTCTTCGCCGGGATATTTCCCGGTGTTTGCGACAGTCAACGAAACGGTGATCTGTTCATTTGCTGTCATCTGTTTCTTCGTCAATTGAAGATTGCTGTAACTGAACGTGGTATAGCTCAATCCATACCCGAATTCATATTTCGGATAGATGGAAAGATCGGTATAGGAAGAATTATAGTTATGATTTGCATCATCGGTGGCAGGACGTCCGGTATTGAAATGACTGTAATAGATCGGTATCTGTCCCACACTGCGGGGAAATGTCATTGCCAGTTTTCCCGATGGATTGTAATCTCCGAACAGTACATCGGCAATCGCATTTCCTGCTTCACTACCCAGCCACCACGTATAGAGGATGGCAGGCGCATGGTCTGCAGTATAAGGAAAAACCAAAGGACGGCCTGCATTAATGAGCACCACAACCGGTTTCCCTGTGGCAAGAAGTTCTTTCAGCAGTTCTTCCTGCACGCCGGGGATAGAAATGTCACTGCGGCTCTTTGCCTCGCCGCTCATATCTCTTCGTTCACCGATACTAAGAATAACCACATCCGCCTGCTGCGCTGTTCGTACCGCTTCCGCAAATCCTTCTTTATTGGTCCCTTCAATGTCGCATCCTTTGGCGTAGAGAAGGATCGTTTTCTTTCCGACCTTATTTTTTAATCCGTTCCATTGCGAAACGATGAATGATGAATCGCCTCCGGGAAGTTCGATGTCCCAGAACCCTTTATTCTGTTTATACGCCTTCACTAATGGACCGATGAAAGCAATGGTCTTTGTCTCTTTCGACAACGGCAGCAGATGATTTTCATTCTTTAACAGGACGATACTCTTCGCAGCAATTTCTCGTGCCGATTTTGCGTGATCCGGATCGTTCAATTCTTTTTGTTCCCGCTCTGCGTTACAGAATCGGAACGGATCATCGAATAATCCCATCTCAAATTTTTTTTGCAGGATCCTCCGCACAGCATCATCGATCAAAGCTGTAGAAACTTTTTTGTCCTTCACCAGCTGCACTAAATTGTTCTTATAGCAGCGGCTTTCCATATCCATATCGCTGCCGGCCGTTACCGCGGAGAGTGCCGCTTCGTATCCGTTCTTCACATTGCCGTGATTGATCATCTCGCCGATGGAGCCCCAATCGCTCACGACGAATCCTTTAAATCCCCATTTCCCTTTGAGAATATCCCTCTGCAAAAAAGAATTTCCCGTTGCTGGAACGCCGTTCAGGTCGTTGAAGGAATTCATGAATGTTCCTGCACCTGCATCCAGTGCCGCCTTGAAGGGAGGGAGATACACTTCGAACAATTGACGGTCGCTCATATCGACGGAATTGTAATCCCGTCCCCCCACAGCTGCTCCGTACGCTGCAAAATGTTTTACGCACGCCATCACGGAATTCACCTCCCCCAAACCATTTCCCTGAAATCCTTTCACTCGTGCATAGGCAATCCTTGAACCGAGATACGGATCTTCTCCGGCACCTTCCATCACTCTGCCCCAACGCGGATCGCGCGCAATATCCACCATCGGTGCAAATGTCCAGTGGATTCCCCCGGCACTGGCTTCGGTCGCTGCGATCCTCGCTGCATTCTGCATCGCATCAAGATCCCAACTGCAAGCTTCCGCCAGCGGGATCGGGAAGGTGGTCTTATATCCATGCACCACATCCTGTCCGAACAGGAGCGGTATTTTTAAACGGGACTGCATTGCGATCTTCTGCCAGCTTCTGGTCCGTTCTGTGCCGATACAGTTCAGCAGCGAGCCGACCTGTCCGTTACGGATCTGATTTGCTTTGTCATTATCAACCGTTGCCGGACCGGTAGCGGTCCAGTCATCGTTATACTGATTCATCTGACCGATTTTTTCTTCGATGGTCATCAGTTTCAGAAGAGAATCGATTCTTTGCTCGATCGGCTTTGGCTGAGCGAGTGCGACTACGATTGAAATGCAGACATATAATAGAGGGGATAGTTTTCTCATAGTAAGGGGAAATTGATGATACCTGAATGAATTGTAGCTAATACACTGCCGTTTGGATCCCGCGTGCCGGAATTGTTTGTGTGGTAGAATTTGTACCAACAACAAGCCGATATGTTACTGCCGTATTGGATTGGTTCATGACGACGGTGACCATTGAGCCGTCCGCATTCACAAAACTCGTACTCAGCAATTGATTCCGGCTGCTGACCGTGCTCACGCGCTTTGCATTCGGACGAATGAATTTGGAAAAATGTCCTATATAATAGTAAGAAGGGGTGTAGATTAATTCACCGCTCCTCAGATCGGCGTGGATAGGAGAAAAACAAAAATTGCTGACATGATTCGGGCCCCC
>CAIVNT010000433.1 GCA_903907305.1 uncultured Ignavibacteriota bacterium | reverse complement strand
GGAATCCGAAGAGCGGGACACTCGGGGGTGACAGTGGTGTTTTTGAGATGGCCTCTGATTGCGCAGTAAAATTTTGATTTATCGCCAACGGCTAAAATAGAATCCCATGAAATCCAAAAAAACCTCTCTCGCAACCCGCGCCATCCACGGAAAGAAACTCTATCCGTATCAAGGATCTGTTGTAACGCCGATCCATCAGACCTCCACATACCGGTTCGCAAATTCCAATGATGCAGTCCGTTATTCGCAAGGGGATCCGACGGTGTATGTCTATTCCCGGTATCATAATCCTTCAGTGGAAGATGTTGAAGAGAAACTGGCGGAGATGAATGAAGCGGAGGCTGCCGTGCTGTTCGCATCGGGAATGGCCGCGATCTCCACGGCGATCCTTTCCATTGTGAAGGCCGGGGATGAGATCATCAGCACCCCCGCATTGTATGGAGGAACGTACCGCTTCTTCCGCGACGTGCTGCCGCAGTTCAATGTAACGGTGAAGTATGTGAATGCCGATTCACTCGGGGATATCTCAACGCTCGTGACGGAAAGAACGAAACTCTTCTTCTGTGAATCGCCGACGAATCCCACTGTCGGGATCGTGGATCTGTATAAAGCGATCGCCGAAGTGAAAAAAGCGGAAAAGAAGTCCGGCGCGAAGATCGTGACGATGATCGATAATACTTTTGCCTCGTGTCTTCACCAGTCCCCGTTCAACATCGGCTTCGATCTGATCGTGGAAAGCGCTACAAAATATATCGGGGGACACAGCGATGTGCTTGCCGGTGCGGTGATCGGAACGACCAAGGATGTAAAACAGGTCCGCCAGCTCGCAAAATATCTCGGCGGATGCGCAGATCCGTTCGCCGCATTTTTGCTCTCGCGGAGTCTGAAGACCTTCGAACTGCGTGTGCAGCGGCAGACGGAAAGTGCGATGAAACTGGCGAAAGCCCTCGAAAAAAATGCGAACGTTCTGCGTGTATTATATCCCGGACTGAAGTCCCATCCGCAGCATAAAATTGCGTTGAAGCAGATGTCCGGATTCGGTGCGATGATGCTCGTGGAAGTGAAAGGGGGAGTGAAAGGGGCGGCAAAGGTGTGCGATTCGCTAAATGTTGCGGTGAACGCGATGTCGTTAGGCGGTGTGGAAACACTTGTCAGCATCCCCGTGTATTCTTCGCATGTGAATATGAGCGAGGCAGAACTGAAGCAGCACGGTGTTACTCCGGGAATGATCCGCGTTTCCGTCGGTGCTGAGGGAATTGAAGATCTGATCGAAGATTTCCGGCAGGCAATTAAGAAAATTTGATCTGTTGAACATGTAAAGGAACAGAAGATAGTGGATGTATCAATTATTGACGGCAGTAATTATTTCAAAGGATTGCTGCTGCTCGTGCGGAAGGACCGAACTGTATCGGAGATAGAGCGTGCCCTGATGCAGCGTATCGGTAAGTCGCTCGGGTTCGAAAAGGAATTCTGCGACAATGCGATCCGGGACGTGCTGGAGAATGAGTATATCGATGATTCTCCTCCTGTTTTCGTCTCGAAGGAACTGGCAAAAAAATTCATTAAGGACGGTCTAGTGATCGCATTTTCCGATCATGATGAATGTCACCCTGCCGAAGAGGCGTGGCTGTGGAGTGTCGTTGCGGTGAATGGACTGGATGAATTTTGGTTTCAGGAAGAATATCGCACCGCTTCTCGAAAAGAGAAAGCACTTATGCCCATGGAAGTGGATGACGTGACCGTAGTCTATTCTCAGATCCGCGGTTAGAACTGCGTTCAGAAGTTTTGCCGCTGTTCTTTTATCCCAAGAGAAAGCAGTACCATAGAAACGAGCGAAATGACTGCCCCCATGCCGAATGCTACCGTCCCACCGAATTTGCTGTAGACAAGACCGAAGACAATACTCGCTGGCAGCGCAGCAATACCGACGGCAAAATTGAACAACCCGTAAGCACTTCCCCGCAGTTCATCAGGAACAATATCCGCAACCAATGCCTTTTCAGCCCCTTCCGTGAACGCGTAATAGACAGCATAGATCGTGAAAAGAGCGAATGACCCTGCGATCTGCCATGTGTCCGGAAGGAACTCCAGCGAAGCAAACCCCGCATAGACCGCACCATAGATCCCCCAGCCGATGTTGATGGACAATTTCCTCCCGATCCGGTCCGACAATGAACCGAGCGGAGTGGATAACAATGCTTTGATCACATGAAAGAACGACCAGACGACCGGTAGGAACAGGATGTTGGAGATCTGTATCTGCAGCTGCGGTTCGGAAAATCTGCTGAGGATCGCGGCAAACAACGGAACGGAGACAATGAACGAATGGAGCACGGTGCTCTCCTTCAGCGTTTCCTGAAGACGAAAGAGCATAAAAGCATCGGAGGAATTGCCGAGCGTAAAGAATGCAATGATAAAGAGGTACCGTTTGAATTGTGTGTTGAATGACCTCAACGAGAAGGAGAAACGTGCCCTGCGTGCGGGTCCGCCGGCATTCTCTTTTACGAACAGTGTCAAAGTGATCACGGCGAAAGCGCCGGGGATGATCGCGAACAGGAATGTCGTTCTGAGAATTGTGTTGATGTTATACTGATCGAACACAAGAATCAATAACGCGATCGTTCCGATTCCCAGGAGCGGTCCGAGCACTGCCCCGGAATGGTCCATCGCCCTATGGAATCCGAATGCTCTGCCGCGGATCTCGGGAGTGACTGATGAAGCGATGAGTGCGTCGCGGGGTGAGGTGCGGATCCCTTTTCCCACTCGGTCCATGGTACGAATGAGTGCGATTTGCCATGCGTCAGCCACTATACCGATAAGAGGGCGCGCAAGGGAAGAGACCGTGTACCCGGCGATCACCAACGCTTTCCGTTTTCCGAGTTTATCGGAAACGATACCGCTCATCAGTTTCAGGAGCGATGCGGTCGTCTCCGCGATTCCTTCGATGATGCCGAGAAGAATGGCGCCGGAACCGAGCGTTGCGATAAAGAGCGGAAGGAACGGATAGATCATTTCCGTAGCAGCATCAGTCAACAGACTCACGATGCCGAGGATGAGGATATTGCGGTGAATCTTGGTCTTTTTCATGAAAACGCTGTATCGGTGGAGCAATGTAGAACTTTTGAATGAGATGAATTCACGTTTTTCATTCACCAACAGAGTTTGGGAATGAAAAAGGGGGAGAGGACTACCGTCTTTTATTATTGTTCTTGACGAACTGTTTCAAGACTTTCCCGAGTTTCTTTTCTTTTGCTTTCCGTTCCTGCTGTTTGGTGACATCGCTTTTAGAAGCGATATATTCCGCTTCCCGTTTTAACTTCAGAAAGCTCTCATAGCGTCCTTGCTCAAGAGTGCCGTTATCGATCGCAGCCTGAACTGCGCATCCCGGTTCCTGCGCGTGCGAACAATCGGTGAATTTACATTGCAGCGCCAGTTCGGCAATATCGGAGAATGATTCGTCCACACGTACACCGACATCCCATAATCCTATTTCGCGCAAACCCGGTGTGTCGATAACGCATCCTCCTCCGACTAACGGGATCAGTTCACGGTGCGTAGTGGTGTGCATGCCTTTGGAATCTTCTTCGCGAACTTCCTGAGTGTAGATGTTTTCATTGCCGACCAGGCGATTGATCAGCGTCGACTTCCCTGCGCCGGATGAACCGATGAAGCAGATGGTGGAGTTTTCGGTGATAAGCTTTCTGATCTCTTCAAGATGGACCATCGTCTTTGCACTGTATGCGATCGTTACGGCATTCAGAGAGATCGCCTTTACTTCCTTCAGCATTCCTTGTAATTCATCATCCGAAAGGAGGTCGCTTTTGCTCAGCAGAATGACGGGAACTGCGCCGCTTTGCATGGCAACGACAAGGAACCGTTCCAGCCGACGGACATTGAAATTCTTATCCAGTCCCTGCACGATAAAGACAATATCCATATTCGTGGCGATGATCTGTTCTTCCACTTCTCTGCCGGAGGTCTTACGGGAAAGAACGGTCCTGCGGGGGAGGATGTGATGGACGATGGCAGGAGAATTATCATCATACAACTGTACGGCAACCCAGTCCCCGACGGCAGGATAATCCTTACGTGTTTCTGCGGCGAACATCATTTTTCCCGTGATCTCGGCCGACAACACTGTATCATCGATCATAATGGAGTATCGCCCTTTATGTTCTGCGATCACACGGGCGACGGAGAATCCTTCGGCGAGGTATTGCTGCTGTGATGTGAGTTGTTCGCTAGTCATACAGTGTGGGACAACCATTCCTGGTTGTCCGATTTAAATTCAAAAGGACAAGCAAGAATGCTTGTCCTACCGGATATCCAATTACAATTATTCAATAATTGCAGTGGCTTCGATCTCGATCATATATTCCGGTTCGATCAGTTTGGAAACCTCTACCATAGTGGTACATGGTCTGATAATGCTGAAAAATTCTCCGTGCGCTTTTCCGTATTCTTCCCAGCGGGAGATGTCGGTCACGAACATGCGCGTGCGGACCACATCACTCAGCGATGCTCCAGCCTGTTTCAGCACACCTTCGATCTTTTGAAGGATGAATTTTGTCTGTTCGAAGGGATTATCCTTCCACACGAGATTGCCCGATGTATCGGTCGCTACCGTTCCGGTCACTTCGACCGTGTTTCCTACCCGTACTGCTCGGGAGTATCCAACGATCGATTCCCATTTTGCTCCCGAAGAGATATTCTGTCTGCTACTCATTTCAGCCCCATAGATGACAACAATGTATTTGGATCCGTTTCGACAATGATCTGTCTTTTCACCCGTTCCGGGACGAATCCTTCAGTAACGGCGTGATCGATGTATTTCAGGAGCGAATCGTAGAATCCTAACACGTTCAGTATGCCGACCAGTTTTTCATTCACGCCGAGATGGGTAAAGGCCAGAACTTCGAACATCTCATCCATTGAACCAACACCGCCCGGCAGCGTGATGAATGCATCGGAAAGTTCGAGCATCTTCGTCTTCCGCTCGCTCATGGAGGACACGATGTGCAGTTCGGAGAGATTCTTGTGCGCGAGTTCACGGTCCGCAATAAGTTTAGGGATAACACCGATCACTTTTCCTCCGGCGTCCATCATCGTATCGGCGATCGCGCCCATGAGTCCGTTGGTTGCGCCGCCGTAGATCATGGCAATGTTATTCTTTACAAATAGCTGACCAAGAAGCTGAGCGCTTTCGGTATATTCCTTTCGAAGACCGCTTTTTGAACCGCAGAAGATACAGACTGATTTCATTCGTTCCTTATCCTGTTTCGTACTTGTTCAGCAGAACATTCTTACAGTTTTTTATTAGCCACAAAGGCACGAAAACACAAATTTACTCTAATACGACATACGTAAAAAATACATTGGTGGAATTTTGTGCCTTAGTGTCTTTGT
>CAIVNT010000432.1 GCA_903907305.1 uncultured Ignavibacteriota bacterium | reverse complement strand
CGAAGAAAGTTGGATCAAAAGAGGAACCGCTGCGGCCGACGCTTGCTGATGCTGAGAGTGACGGAAGTAAGTTTCCGACTGCTGATGTGACATTTGCATCTGAAATCTGCATGGAATTTTTTGAACGGATAACATCGATATTCTTTTCGAGGGCTGTCTGAACGGCTTGCTGAAGGGTCAACTTCTCTTGTGCCTGCGTCGCTGCAATAGATACGAGCGAAATCAGTGCAATTGTGAGGATTTTTTTCATTACTTTCTCCGATGGTTAACAAAACTATGTGATTCTAACGGTATATAACATCAAAAGTTACAAGGAAATTCCATAATCATAGTGTTAGACGCGGGATATTGATAGTCGTTTAATTCAAAGCGCCTATAACTGTAAATAGAGAGGATCTTGGAAAAAAATGATCATTCAGACGTTTCTGACTGATAGTTGTGGATCACCTCATCCTTGATCTCTAAAAGATACTTCATTGCTGCATCATGCTCATTGGGAATCTTCCCTTCGAGGATCGCTTCTTCAATATGCGATTTCAAAACACCGACGAGTTTCCCGGCAGGTAAATTACAGATCATCATGATCTCGTCACCGCGCACAGGGGGCTGGAAGGCACGCATCTTGTCCTTTTCTTCCACTTCTTTCATCTTTGCCGACACCTGGTCGTAATTCTCCGTATACTGTTTCACCAGTTTCGGATTTTTCGATGTGATGTCAGCCCGACACAACGTCATGAGATCGTCGATCTCCTGGCCGGCTTCAAAAAGAATTCTGCGTACGGCAGAATCGGTGACGGTCTCATCAACAAGCTGCATGGGACGCTGATGTAGACGGACGATCTTCTCCACGTATGGAACATGTTCGAATGGAAGTTTCAGTCGGCGGAAGATATGCTTCACCATCCGCGCACCGATCTCTTCATGGCCGTGAAATGTCCATCCGATCCCTTCAATAAATTTTTTCGTCTTCGGTTTGGCGATATCGTGAAGCAATGCCGCAAACCGAAGGAACACATTGTCCGTCATAACACTGATATTGTCCACCACCTGACAGGTGTGAAGGAACACATCTTTGTGATGATGATCCTGCCTCTGATCCACACCCGAGAGGTCTGCCACTTCAGGAAAAATGATTCGCATGATGCCGGTATCGAACAGCAAACGCAGACCGATGGACGGTCTGGGGCTTGTCATGATCTTCATGAACTCTTCCGTGATCCGTTCCTGTGAAATAATGGAGAGACGGTCTCTGATCTGCGGAATAGCGTCAAGCGTAGCTGTTTCAATGGTGCACCCGAGTTGTGCGGAGAACCGAATTGCTCTCATGATCCTCAGCGGATCGTCATCGAAGGTCGTCAAAGGATCGAGCGGAGTGCGGATGATCTTGGCGGTAAGATCGGTCTGACCATTGAACGGATCGACCAACTCACCCCACGATGCGGAATTGATCGAAAGTGCAAGAGCGTTAATGGTAAAATCCCTGCGGGAAAGATCCTCCGCCAATGTACCGACTTCCACAAGAGGATTTCTGGTCTCTCTATTGTAGCTCTCTTTGCGTGCACCCACGAATTCGATCTTTCCTCCGTCAGTCGGAAGCATAGCCGTACCGAATTTTTCGTAGGTAATGATCTTTCTTTTTCCAAATTTTTCAGCGACGGCATGGGCGAATTCCACGCCGGAACCGACAACAACGATGTCAATATCGTTCACGTCTTTTCCCAAAAGCTTATCCCGCACATATCCGCCGACCACGTATGCGTCGATCGCCCGTTCATCAGCAACGGCACCGATCTTTTTCAAATAATTATTTGTGATCTCTAATTTCATTCTGATGATTAAAAATACTCTCGATGATTCTTCAATACTGCTAAACTGTCAAACATTGAATTTCTGAATCTGGATCTTGTTCATGATCTGCTGCGCAACATCCAAAGCCATTCTTCCATCCTCACCGTTCACGACCGGACGAGCATTATTTTGCACGGCGGAGACAAATGACTCCAACTCATATTTCAACGCGTTGATCTTTTTCATCTCCGGTTGTTCATAAATAATGCTCCGTTTATTTTTTCCTTCTCCTATCTGACCGAGCAACATTGTGGACCAGATACTTCCTTCACCCTCTTTCCCAAGTCGAAACACATCGGCACTCCCCTGCTGAAAGTCGATCGCAATATATGCGTTGCTTTGGAACATCCGCATCTTCCGCATCTTCGTACGGGATATCCTGCTCGACGTGACGTTCGCAACGCACCCGTTCTCGAATTGAAGCCGCGCGTTAGCGATATCCGGAGTGTCAGATACTACGGCAACACCGTTCGCATCGATCTGCTTTACCGGCGAGTTCACCAGACTCAAAATGATGTCGATATCGTGGATCATCAGATCCAGAACAACGGCAACATCCGTCCCTCGGGGATTGAACTGGGCCAGCCGGTGAGATTCGATGAACATCGGGTTCAATTGATATGCCTCCAGCGAAATAATGGCAGGGTTGAACCGTTCGATATGTCCTACCTGGATCAGGATCCCCTTTTCCTTTGCGATCGCAATAAGTTCATCCGCTTCGGCAATAGTTGATGTGATCGGTTTTTCGATCAGCACATGCTTGCCGGCATTGAGCACGTGCTTTGCAACATCATGATGTGTCGTTGTTACAGTAGCAATACTGACTGCTTCCACATTCTTCAATAATTCATCGATTGACGGGAACGCTTTCACTTTATATTTTGAAGCGATCTCATTCCGCTTCTCTTCGTTCATGTCGTACACACCGACGAAATTTGCAGATTCGATCTCTGCATACATCTTTGAATGGAGCGAACCGAGATGTCCGACACCGATAACACCGATATTGAGCTTTTGGTTGTTCATTTTTTTACAGGTCTGAAATTGATATTCGTGTCCGGACTGGATATTGCGGAAGGATTCGATGTTGTGCTGATCTTTCCATTTTCCGATGTACCGGGATTCCGTCCGCGGACATAGCCGACGACACGGTCAAAACCGCCGAATCTGCGATCGTAATAATACACTAGTGCAGTATACCGGTTGATCGTTCTCCAATCATTCCCTTCGAGCGAGATCCAGTCCTGATTGACCACAGTTCCTTTGTCATCCACTTCACCGAGAACGTATTGATAATCATAGACTCCGCGCCGCAACCAAAATCGTGATTGGAAAGGTCCGGTTGCGGAATCCTGCACCATCTCATACTCCGGAAGGACATTCCATTCCGTGAATCCGCCAACAAGGAATATCTTTTGCGCGGGCTTCTGTGCAAGACGCAACCGCATCTCTATCTCGAGATAATCCGAATTTGACCCGGTGAATGCATTGAGCTTCGATGCACCGTTCGCATCCGGTTTCCCCTGCCACAGAAACCGTGAGACGTCGGGCTGATCGCGAAGCACGACCAGTGAATTGTTCGGATACATCTGCGTGGAGGAGAGATCAAGACGACGGTATTCATTGCCGGGACTCACATCCCGTTTTGAAAATACTTTCGACGGCAGTGTAAAGGATTCAACGAACGTCTCCGGACTCCGGTCATTCAGATCTATTCGCATAGAATGTCGGATATCCCAATTCTTGACGATATCGACCGTGGTAATATCCGAATGATAAATTGAATTCTCATCGGAGGCAGTATACTCACTCGGTGCTGAGATATTGACGGTAACATAGTTCATCTGATTCCGCGGAGAAGAATACTCGCTGTGATATTTATTCTCGATTTTCATCGTCACAGGAACACTGGACTCAGCGATGATGAATTTCCCTTCTGCTACGACCATATCCCGGGCATCGCGGTCAACGACTGTATAGATATAATTTCCTGAATACGGAAACTCAACAAAGTTTCTTTTATTGGGGAAGGAATTCTTATACCGATAGGTGTAATGATACACACCGTTCGGTGCTGTTGCATAGAGGAGCGCTTCTGAACGGAGTTTCGGCTCATAGTTGATAAAATTATTTCTGTCGATGACCCAATCCCTCGATGCATGACGGAAGATGATATTCAGATTCGCCGGCTGATCGGCCGTGACATCGAATTCGATCGTGACATATTCACTCCTGGTGATGATCGGCGGACGGTATTCATCATCATTCGCATATGTTCGGAGACCATACAGTTCGGTCTGTGCCGAGACAGTCACAACAACGGAGATAAGAAAAAAGAAAATGCTTTT
>CAIVNT010000431.1 GCA_903907305.1 uncultured Ignavibacteriota bacterium | reverse complement strand
TTCTAAAAAATTATGGATGTGATCATTGATTCATTTATTCATTGGATCATTATTATCGTTTCGTTCTGCATTGAATCAATGATTCAATGCTTTTTTTACCATCCGGAAACTGTCTCGAGAAGAATATCTTCTGCAACTTTGTCCACTGCCTGATTCAGCGCAACATCGCGCGTCTGTGAACCCTGCGTGTATTCTCCCCAATTGGAGAAATCCTTCTCCCAGATCTTCTTCCTGAATTTCATATCCGTGTATGAAGCGTGGACCGTCACGGTCACTCTGCGAGTACGGACGATATCGTTGCCACCGATGACGGAAGGTGCATCGATCACCGTTGAGATCGTCCCTTCAATGATGGAATCCGCCGTCAACCGTTCGCCAAGCTCAAGATTGTTGTCATTGCGGAACTGTTCCAGCACTTTCTGTGTGAATTTTTCGCGCAGTCCCGGTTCACCGAATCCGCTGACATCCTCGAATAACGGGATCGCGACTGTCTTCAAATGCGGCGCGACCGATGCTCCCGTAAATGAGTAGCAGCTGCCGAATACCAGCATGCAGACCATCGATGTTAAGATATTGCGGTACTTCATATTCCGTACTCTTTGATCTTGCGGTAGAGCGTCCGTTCCGAGATCTGCAGTTCATCTGCAGCAAGTCGGCGGTTGTTGTGATATTTCTTCAATGCTGTCTCGATCATCCTTCGTTCCATCTCCGCGAGCGAAAGATTCTCCTGCACCGCGTTGGATTGTCCATTTCCATTGTTCACTGTCCCATTCCCGCCGAGCACACCTTTCAGCAGATTCTTCACTTCAAGCATATCGTTCTTCAGTTCGATCAACGCACGATACAGCAACTGTCGTTCATCAAAATCGTTCTGCTTGGATATGACCATCGGAAGATTCCGCTCTTCATTCGGCATGCGCAGATATTTCCGGATATCATCGATATCCAGTTTCCGCCCGCGTTCCAGCACCAGCATGCTCTCCACAACATTCCGCAGTTCACGCACATTGCCGTGCCAGTAATACTGCTGCATCAACTCCACTGCGGCGGGAGTCATTCCGCCGAAACGTATGCCGTTCTTCACAGAAAATTCTTCAACAAATTTTTCAAACAACAATGGAATATCATCTTTCCGTTCACGCAATGCAGGGATCCGCACATTTACGGAACGCAGACGGTAGAACAGGTCCTGCCGAAAATTTCCGTTACGCACTTCCTGCTCAAGATCCTTATTCGTTGCCGCGATCACCCGCACATCCACTTTTCGTGCATTCGAGGAGCCGACGCGGAGGAATTCGCCGTTCTCCAGGATCCTCAGAAATTTTACCTGTGTTGCGAGCGGCAGCTCACCGATCTCATCCAAAAAGATCGTCCCGCCGTCCGCCAATTCAAAATATCCTTTTCGTTCGCTGCTCGCACCGGTGAACGATCCTTTTTCATGACCGAACAGTTCGGATTCGATGATCCCTTCGGGGATCGCGCCGCAGTTGACGGTGACCATCGGCTTCTTTGCACGCTTGCTCGCGCCGTGGATCGCATGAGCGACAACTTCTTTTCCCACGCCGCTTTCGCCGGTGATCAGCACAGTGATGTCCGTCGGAGAGACATGCTGAAGCACCTGCACCATCTCCTGTATCTCGAGCGACTCGCCGACGATACCGAACTGCTGTTGAAATTCTTTTCTATTCATCCCCTGTTCCACCATCACTCCGTTCAACGTTTCACCGCAAACCAGTCCAAATTGAACTTCGATTTCAGTTCACCTCCGAACGTTTTCGCCGATTGTTCATCCGCAAAGCCTTCGAATGCCACTGCATACACTGTTCTTCCATTACTCTGTTTTGCGAACACGACAGCCTGTTTTCCGACCACAGTGCTGACCGTATTGGCCTGTTCCTGTGCTTTCGATTGCTGCGAATAGACGCCGAGCTGAACAATGAACGGACCGGAAACATTCGATACTACAGGGATCTCTTTTTTCTCATTAGCCACGGGCGTTTCGACCGCTTTTACCGTTGACTGCGTCACAGCCTGAACCGGTTCCTGTGTGCTCTTTTTTGCGAAGATTGAGTTCGGATACTGTGCGTTCAACTGATTCAGTTTTGCATCAGCTGTCTTATAAAGACCGACGGCAAAATAATATTGATACATCTTGTAAAGAGCATCGTCCGCCCATTCGCTTGCAGGATACGTATCGA
>CAIVNT010000430.1 GCA_903907305.1 uncultured Ignavibacteriota bacterium | reverse complement strand
ACCAATGTCGATACTTCCCTTCCGAGCGCGTCATAGATCTTCAGTGTTGTGAATCCTGAAACCTGAATCGTGAAATTCAGCGTTGTGCTTGGGTTGAATGGATTCGGATAATTTTGAGACAATGAGAATTCTTTAGGAACATTGTTGGCTTCCGCCACACCGGTTGTGATCTTCGGAGTATTGAGAACGGAATCGCTTTTGACGAGCGAACCTGCGCCATACGCCCAGAGATATCCCTGATCATCCCAGAACATTCTGCTCACATTCATCGGGATATTCTGGATGGGAGTGAACGTCATGGATGCGGTGTACGGCCGATCAGCGTAATAGAATGTCGCATTCGTGGCGGACCATTTCATTCCTGCATACATCCTTCCTTTGGCATCCCACAGAAAACAATTCGCCCCTTTGTAATTTGGATATGTCGGACTGGTGATATTGGTATATTTCAATCCGTCCGACGCCGAATCGGACATCCATAATGCATATTGATCATACGAACAGGTGAAGATCTCGCCGTGCGGACCGATGCCGATGGGAGCCATATTTCCCCCGACTCCAACATGGATGCTCGTATCCCACGATGCGCCGTGGTCGGTCGAACGGTACAATCCGTACGATTCTCCGCCCCATAAGATCGTCCCGCGTTTCGTCACGCCGACCGAGTACGCTTTTCCTCCGCCGACACACGGAAGATCAATCCATGTTGCACCGCGGTCCGTCGATCTTGCACACCCCGAACCTAAGATAGGACTTGGAGGCTGCGCCCCGAAACCGTGGCCGAGGTAAAGTTCATTATTGAATCCCTGCGTCATACAGGTATATATTCCGTCGAAACAGACCTGGACGGTATCCCATGTTGCTCCTTCGTCGGTGGAACGGTATAATCGGTTGAGCGACGAATCGTGACGCGGCAGTGCATGTGCGCACGCGAACAGATAACCGAGAGAATCACGGAAAAGAAATTCGATCAATGGATGTCTCAATCCATTACTTGATTCTGTCCACGTCTGCCCTTGATCTGTCGACCGCCAGATGCCGTATTCCGAACCTTCCAGAAAATGGTTATTCTTCGTTACAACGAATCCCCCTCCGATCGTAGACGGAATAGTTTCTTTCAATCCATTGTTCACTACGCTCCACGTTGTGCCATGATCAGTGGAACGGAGAATTCCCTGAGCACCGGCAAAAATAACTCCGTTCGGTGCTATGGATAATGCTTTCACACGAAGTGTCTTCACTGCTGGTGTTACATTGCTCCACGTTTTTCCGGTATCGCTGCTCACGTAGATCTTACCATAGAGCGATCCGGCCTGGTATTGTGAGAATCCGAGTCCCGCAAACATCGTTCCCCCTTGAGACGGGTCTACGGCAAGCGAGAGCACAGGCGTTTTGCTATTCTCTACAATATAATTGATCCATGATGCAGCGTTATTCTTCAGCACGGAAACTCCCGAAGAAGTCCCTGCAAACATCGCACCGGAAGCATCGAATGCGATAGTCTGCACATGAAGATCTGCAAGATTGGTATTCACCGACGTCCATGTTGAACCGGTATACTTATAGATACCGTAACTGTCCGGTGCACAATAGACCGTTCCTGAAGGACTTGTTGCTAACGCAACGATCTCTTGAGTGGGCAGACCTGACGAAATATCGGTCCATGTTCCTCCGGTATCGGGTGCGAAGAACATTCCGAGCGGTGCAAGATTTCCGGAACGCGAGCCGGCAAAAAAATGTCCGGCAGAATCGCGGGTGATCGCCCGGATGTTCGGAAGAAGATTCAGTCCGCCCCCTTTCGGAAGACCGGTATTGAACGGCGTCCAAATATTTCCTGCCTGCAGGATCTTGATCCCCGCCTGGTCCACACAGACGATCAGTTTTCCGTCCTTTGTGAAGGTCATTGCGTTCGCTCCGGAACCGCCCATTGTACTCAGTCCAAGCCTCGTCCAGTTCGCACCAGAATCGGCGGATGAATAGACAGCACCAGCGCCGATATAAATGGTCCCTTTCGCATCGGCAACGGATGAGTAGACAACACCCATCGGATTTTTTAAAAAATGGAATGTTTGTGCTGAGACCAGTCCCGCATATAACAGCAGTAATGCTACGGTATATTTTTTCATGTGATCCTTTTATTTTAGAAGAAGTAATTTGACAGTTTTGGAGAATGTTCCCGCAGATAAGACGGCATAGTACACTCCGCCGGATAACTCCGATGCATCGAAACGGACAGAGTATGATCCGGCGTGCTTCTGTTCGTTCACAAGAGTTGCGATCTCTTTGCCGAGGACATCGAAAATTTTTATTGAAACGAATTTCTGTAGGGACGGATAATTATCTGTCCCTACAATGTATTTGATTGTCGTTGAAGGATTGAACGGATTCGGATAATTCTGCGACAACGAGAATTCCTTCGGCATCACTGTTTCTTCTGCAACACCGAGAGTGAACAGACCCAGTCCCGTCACTTTGATGGAATCGGTTGAGGGTGTTGTTCTGTTGTTGGCAACAATGAATCTTCCGGAAAATTCTCCCGTGTGATTCGGCGCGAAGCGCAGCGTTAATGCGATGGAAGAATCGGGAGCCAGAAGAAATGCATTCGGATGCGGAGTGAAGATGCTGTCCGCTGAAGTCACCATAACGTCGGCGGTATCGTTGCCGATATTCTTCACGCTGATGATCGAATCTTTCTGTGCATTGGTGTGGACACTGCCGAAGAAGATCGGTCCTTTGAAAAAGACCAATTCAACAAATTTTTTCTGATACGCGAGCCCCCCCATGAACACCGTATCGACCGATGACGGCGCATCGCTCGTAATGAACAGCATCGAGCCGATCAATCCCGGAACAACGGGAGTGAAGCGGATGGTATCGGTCACTGTCTGATTCGGTGCGAGCGTCAGCGCAGAAAGACGCGGGAGGAAGACGGAATCCTTGCTGACAATATTGAGAATGTGCAGCGTGTCCGTACCGGTATTCTGCAGCGTGATCGTTTTTTCTTTGAAATTGCCGATCTGCACTTCACCGAAGTTGAGCGGATTCGGCTGAACAAGCAGGAGCGGTTTTCCGGGAGGATGAAGGGATGTGTCACCGTATCCCGAAAAATTATATTGCGGCCAGTTGCTTGTGGTAACGAACGAACCGCCGACCAGCACCGTTTGTGAGTACGGCAGCGGAACGATCGCCGAAACCTCACTCGCGACCATTCCCGATCGCCATGATGAAACAGCCCCGGTGATCGGGTCGAGCGTTGCAAGATAATCCGTTCCGGTGATCGTGCCGATAGGATTGAACTGTCCGCCGACATATAATTGATTTCCGGCAAGCGTTACGACGGAGACTTTGAATCCTATCGGAGAAAATTTTGATGTAAATCCGTTCACGAGATTGCCTGTGAAAGCATCCACAACGGCAACACTCGGCATCGATGTGCCATTGACAGTGGAAAATGAACCGCCGAGATAGACTTTAGAACCGCTTGCGAAGATGGAATAACATGTCGAGCTGAGCGAAGGACTCCACGACGTGAGCAGATCGGTGGTGGTGTCGAAGGCGGCGATCATTGAGCGGTTCAGTCCGTTCACCTGCGAGAACGATCCTCCCGCGTAGACGATAGAACCGGACGCGCAGAGGGACTGAACAACGGAAAAATCAAAATTCGGTTTGAAACTCAGCAATTTCCCGGTCGGGATATTGTAGGCAGTCAGTCCGTATGTTCCCGCGGCATACAATCTGTTACCAGTTGCTGTCAAAGCAAGAACATTTCCGCCGGGAGTCGTTGCTATGGAGACCGGAGCAAAGGCGCCGTTCACGGTATCAAGTGCAGTCAGATACAATTTAGTACCGTTCGCAATATGCGAGAATCCGCCGCCGACAAACACTTTTCCCTGAGTATACATGAGTGCATAAACAGCACCATCTGCATTCGGATTCCAGGATTTGATCCGTCCGGTCAGGAGATCCACCGCTGCCAATTTGTTTCGAGTGATGAGTCCCGACGCAGTCAAATACCCGCCCGCATAGACTGTTGATCCCCACGCGGCGAGATTGAACACAACATTGTTCAATGCGGGATTCCAGTTCAGTGCTGCTCCCGTGGCAAGATCGAGAGCGCCAAGATACGAAATGGATTTTGCTCCGATCGATGTGAAATTTCCGCCGATGAATAATTTCGATCCGTTCTGCACGATCGCGCGCACTGCGTTGTTGGTGGATGCAGGATTCCACGCTGAAGCCAATCCTGTCGCCGTATCAAGCGCGACGATATTTTTCCGTGTTTGTCCTCCCAGCGATGTAAAGTCGCCGCAGACGAACAGTTTGTCGCCGATCAACGAGATATTGCTGACGAAATTTCCGACAATGGTCGCACCGGGATTCCATTGAGCATTGATGGCACCGCTCTCATCCATCTTTGCGAGCACAATGCGGCTGACACCGTTGAGTGTGGAGAACGATCCGCACATGTAGATCTGATGGTTTGCGTAGATGAACTTATAGATGGCGAATGAACCGCTCGGTCCGCCGTTCGAAGGATTCCATCCCGTCAATGCTCCGATGGACGAATCCACCGAGCCGAGCAGGAAGTGGTATGCCTGTCCGCCGAGAGACATGAATCCGCCGCCGACGAATATTTTCCCGAGCACCGGCTGAATGGCGGTGATCTCATTATCCGCTTTCGGATTCCACGCCAGAAGATTCCCGGAGGTATCGAATGCGGCGCCGTATCCGCGGGGCTGACCGGCGATCGTGTCGAATATTCCGCCGACATAGATCTTGTTCCCGGAATAATAGATGCTCTTCACCCAATGATTGGGAGCGGGATTCCACGGGTCGACCGACTTGTCCGCGCGGATGTGTGCGAGATGTTTGTGCGGCTGACCGTTCACGGTGGTGAACGAACCTCCTATGTACCATCCTCCCTGACTGTCCGGCACCGCCGTCATCACCTGTCCGCCGGGAGTATTGAAGAATTTCGGAAAGTAATGGTCGGCATCCGCCGAGGCGGTATCGACAGAAACACCATAGCCCGTGGAGAATCCGCACTGCGTGAATGTTCCGCCGAGATACGCCGTATTACTGGCTACCGTGATGCTGTTCACTTGTCCGTCGATAGGACTTTCATACCACTGTTTGAATGTTTGATTCTGCGCAGTGGCTACAGTCAGGATGCCGAACATTGTCCAAACAACAGAGCGGCCTAAAGAATATTTCATACGTTCCTTTGGAAAATACATGGTGATCATTTAAGAAGGATCATGGTTTTGGTGAGACTCACCGATCTGGAAGTAAGACGATAAAGATAGATGCCACCGGCGAGCGATGACGCATTGAACTGAACAGTGTGCGTCCCCGCATCCGTCATTCCATCCATCAGTGTTGCCGCTTCACGGCCGATCACATCATACACTTTCAGTGTTGCATGTCCCTGCACCGGCAGAGTGAACGTAATGGAGGTCGAAGGATTGAACGGGTTGGGAAAATTCTGGTGCAGTTCGAACGATTGCGGAGCTGATCCGATGGCGGCTTCAACTTCCTGTGAATAAGAGAAGTGTCCGTCACGGTCGATCTGTTTGAGACGATAGGAATATTTTCCGTAATGGAGATCGTAATCGAAAAATGAATATTCTACAGGCGAATTGCTGCTGCCGTTCCCTTCCACAAATCCCGCAGTTTGCCAATTTTCAATTTTCCATTGTCCACTCTCAATTGCTTTTCGCTCCACCTCAAAACCATGATTGTTCACTTCCGTCGCCGTGGTCCAACGAAGCGTGACCGTCGAAGCATTCACTGCGGCGCTGAATGAAACAAGTTCAACAGGGAGCGGATTCGATCCATTCTTTGAGCCGAGGGAAAATTCTGCACTACTTGAAGAGACCGTCAATGTATGCGCACCCGTATTCAAAGATGCGCTTGCATCCGACCATTGATCCTGTGCGTAGTTCGACCGTACGGCGAGACCAAGATCATTTTCATTGATGATGGATGGATTTCCCTGATAATGATAGGTAATGGAACATGTCGGAGAGGAGCCGGCGCAAAAGACCCCCCAGTATCTCGTATTTGATAACGTCCATTGAGCGGACGGTGCCGCTGCACCAGTCCTCATCGGAGTCTCATCGACCCGATAGACCTGGATCCCTGCAACAGTGCCGTCGCTTCCTGTTGCCGCAAATGTATCTCCATCCGAATGTGCAAGTGAAGCGGTAAAATCAGATGGTGTGCTACCGGTATAATCGTACGCACTTTCATCCCCCAGCGGAGCGGACGAGAGGATCCTGTCGGTTGCCGGATCCATATTCTTCATAAGTCCCGGATGGTTTTGACCGGAGAGATCGGAACACGTGGAGTCCGACGCTTCATCCAGTCTCCAATAGCCGACGAGCCCGGTTGCTCCGCCGGTGAGTGTTTTACACATGGTCTGTTGGATCTCGGCAATCGGCAATGCACGGGTATACAGCCGCACCTCGTTGACGGTTCCCTGAAGAAAACGGTTCGGCCAATACACATTCGTTCCGACGGCAAAATGATTGCTGTTCTCCGTACGGGAACTGCCGATATTCGTGCTGCTTTCCAGAATACCATTCACGTACAATTTAATGGACGAACCGCCGGCATAGGTTGCAGCGACATGGTACCATTTTCCTGTTTGGATGACCGTTGTTGAAACGACATTCAGACCGCTGGCAATAAAGAACTTTATCTTATTGTCAGTCTCCACCTGAAGATCAAGATCCTGACCGGCTCCCGGTTTTGCCGCAAGCTGCATATAATGGCTCACGGCTGACGGAAGCGCATCGAATTTTACCCAGAGACTGATCGTAACGGCAGAGGTCAGATTCAACCCGGTCATCGTACCGCAGTCGATATAGTCATTGGTCCCGTCGAATTGAACTGCGCGGTGAAGTGTTTGCGCCGTAATTACTAACGGCAATGAGATGGCTGTAACAAACCAAAACAACAGTATGGATCTTTTCAAAAAATGATTCCTCTCAATTGATGTATGGTGGCGGTTATGTAAGATCATTTCAACAGTTGCATTTTCGTCACCTTCACCTGAGTGCCGTTGGTCAACTGGGCGAAGTATATTCCGCTTGGGCAGGCACCGCCGTTCCATTCCACCGAACGGACGCTGGCAGATTGTTCTTCATTCACCAGTGCTGCGATCTCTTTCCCGAGCACATCGTAAATTCTCAGCGTTATGTGTGCCGCATTCGGGACCTGATACCTGATCATCGTGGTTGGATTGAACGGGTTGGGATAATTCTGCTGCAGTTCAAACAATTGCGGCGATGAGGCAACATCAGCTTCAACTTCCTGTGAACAGGAGAAGTTTCCGTCCCTGTCGATCTGTTTGAGACGGTAGAAAAAGTTTCCGGATAATACTGAGCGGTCTGTGAATGTATAATTTTTTTGTGCATTGGAATTGCCGTTGCCTTCAACAAATCCGATCGGCTGCCAATTCTCCGTTCTCAATTTTCCATTCTCAATAGCTCTTCGTTCCACCTCAAACCCATGATTGTTCACTTCCGTCGCCGTGGTCCAGCGGAGCGTGACCGCTGATGCGTGCGTCTCAGCACTGAACGAGATCAATTCCACCGGCAGAGGGGCATTCGAGTTGACGAATGTGGCACCATGCAAAATTCCTGTATTTCCGTTCCCTGTTTGATCGGTGATAGTTGTTGAACCGGCTGTCTCATCCAATTTGTAGTACGCGAGAAGCCCTGATTCATTTCCCGCCAGTGTTGAATGCATGGTATTCTGAATTTCTGTCTGTGACCGCGTATAATTCCAGATGCGTATCTCATCGAGCTCTCCATTGAAATACGATCCGTACGGAGTGCTGGCCGCATATGCCTCAGCACCGATGATCAGATCATTATTATAGCCGGAGTAATGGATCGGATACACACCGCCGGCATCGTTTGTTGAGACAAGAGTCCCGTCAACATATAATCTGGCATAGCGTCCGTCGAATGTTCCAGCAAAGTGATGCCATCCTGTTGAAAGCGAACTGCATTGAATGAAGGGAGACCCATAATTTCCGTTCCGGTGGACCTCGAACATGATCGCATAACTGCCGGAGAGATAATTCACGTCGAATTCATATCCGCCGGTCTCTGTGTTCCCTACCATTGCCACCTGACCGATGCTTTGCCAGTTGGTATTGATCCACACTTCAAGCGTGATAGCATTCACCGGTCTCAATCCCGACGTATAGGGTACATTAACGTATTGATTGGATGCAGAGTTAAATTGGATCGCATTTCCGCTGCTTTGTGCGGACAACATTGTGTACAGCATCAATCCCAAGACTGTGCCCATTCGGAGTAGTGTTTTCATTGTGCCCCCCTTGAAAAATTATTTAAACTGATAGTCGTGATAATAGGAATTTTCCGGACAACTCGTTCGTCCGATGATCCTTTACCATAAATGTATCGCTATATCAGGGCGGATTGACCTATATGAAAATATAGATTGGAGAGATTGTGCGTTGCATCAACAAAAAGAAAATGAGCTTGATGATGCCTTATGAGGAGAGATTCTAGAATTTCGAAAGGATCGATTTCCCGCCGAGCTTCGCTACTGCTTCGCCGCGGGAACTGACGTGGAGTTTTTTATAGATGTTCTGAAGATGGAAACGGACGGTCGGCAGGGAGATGAACAGCCGGTCCGCGATCGCCTGATAGGAATGTCCCTGAACCAGTTCGTTCAATACTTCTTTTTCCCGGTCGGAAAGTAATGTCTCAACATCCACCGACGGCTGCGATGATGCTTTGAAATACGAAAGGACCTTGCGCGCGATCTCTCCGGTGAACGGCACTCCTCCTTTATGTGCTTCACTGATGGCATTGAGCACCTGGTCCGGCGTGGTCTTCTTCAGGATGTATCCGACTGCACCGGCGCGGAGTGACTGGAAGATCTTCTCGTCATCGCTGTACACCGTCTGCATTACGATCTGCAGTTCCGGATACTGTTTCTTCAGTGAACGCACACAGTCGATACCGGATTCTCCCTGAAGGCCGATATCCATCAGCACAACATCGGCGGGATGTTCTTCAAGTCCGCGCACGCTGTCGCGGTATCCGTAATACATTCCCACACATTTGAATCCGCGCTTATGATTGATGATCCACGCGATCCCTTCGGCGAGATTGCGGTCATCGTCCACGACTGCTACGCGGATCACGGAGGAAGAGGATGTCTTTTTCTTTGCCATGGGTCAATTACGCAAAAAGTACGGAACGAAACAACCGAATAAACATCTAGTTCATCATTTACAGCGGTATCTCAAGACGGATCGTCGTGCCGTTCCCGGAGGATGATGTCACCGTTACGTCACCTCCGCATGCATCGGCCCTGCTGCGCATATTATAGATACCGTTCACGCGCGGAAGTTCATCTTCGTTGAATCCAACGCCGTCATCCGCCACCGTGATGCTCCAACGTTTCGGCATGATCTCCACGGAAAGATCGATCCGCGTTGCGTGTGCATGTTTCAGAATATTCGTCAGGGATTCCTTCACGATCAGCAGTGCAGCGCGTGTTTTCTGCGGATCGATGCTCCGTCGTTCGAACACTCCGTCTGCGGAGAAGTTCACCTGAAGACGATGATGCTCGGCGATCTCCGTGCAGTACGTTTGGAGCCGTTCGGTCAGTTTCTTCGGATCATCGTTATCCGGATTGACCGACCAGACGACGTCGGACATCTTTTCCATCAACTCGCGCGACAGATCGGCGATGGTCTGAGCATTCTCTTCCGGAAGGGACCGTTTGGTGAGCCGTTTCTTTGTCCCTTTCACCGTCTTCGATGTCCTTGCCGATGGTGTCCGTTTAGTGGAACCGTATACTACCAGAATGTCTGCAAGATTCGCGATGCGGGCGAGTACGGAACCGATATCATCATGAAGGTCCGCGGCGATCGACACGCGGATCTTTTCCAGCGCAAAGCGCTGGCGGATGCGGAGGATGGAGATACCTGCGATCAATGATAATACGATGGAAACAATAAGCGGTGCGAACCACCACCGGTCCCACAATGCGGGGACGATCAAGAATGACTGTGTTACAGACTCCGTCACCTGCTTTCCGTTGTTGAGAACAGCGCGGACGATGAAGGTGTATTCTCCGGGACCGAGATTCGCAAACGTGACCGACCGTTCGGGAGTGAGATTCTGCCAATTGTTATGGAGTCCGGCAAGACGATATTGATATTTCACATCGGTGTTCCCTTTCAGCGTCACGGCGGAGTAGCTGAAGGAACACGAGATCAGATCGTTGCGGATGAATTCCTGTTCCGGTGTGAGCGGCTGAGGGACACCGTTCACATCGAACTGCGTCAGATAGATCGGCGGTACCGGCGAGGGAGCAATGAATGCAGCGGGGTCATTCAGTGTCACTTCGTGTCCGGTCATCGTCCAGACGACATGTTTTGCATACATTCCCAGTGTGTGGATGGGACTGGTCGTCAGTTCCGTGCTAAGAATGAAGCGGGGTGAAAAGATATCGGGAAGGTATTCCAGACCTGACTGTGTTCCGACCCACAGAGCGTTCCCGTCCGCCTGAAGACTGAGTATCTGAAGATTGTGCAGGCCGCTGCTGATGGTGTATGTTTTGACAGAACCGTCAGGAAACCGGCGAACGATACCGTCATACCGGGTTCCGATCCACAACGAACTGTCGGGTGATACCGCAAGACTGCGGATGCCGTATTGAGAGATCAGGGAATCGAACCGCACCGCACCGTTGTAACGGTACTGACCGTCCTGAAAAATAAATTCCAGCAAGGCGCTGGAGCCGATGCCGCCCGCAACGATCCTGCCGTCGGGAAGTTCAGTGAACGCAGCGATCGTCGTGGATGGAATGCCTGGAAAGGATGGAAATATTTGCCACCGAGTATGCGGCAGCCGTGGATCGACGATGACAACACCCTCTTTCTTTTTTGAACACCAGAGAATACCGCGGGAGTCCTTGAATAGAACGGGAGTGTAGAGCAGCGGAAGGCCGTTCCTCGAATCAAGTGTCCTCACCGGAACAAGCCGCGCACCGCTGGCGGCGGTCCCCGCAACACGGAATTCCACAAGCCCTTCTCTGAACGAGCTGCACCAGATCCTGTCCCGGCCGATGTATTGAAATGCGATCGGCAGATCGGATCCGGAGAATCGCTGAAGTGTTGAAGTCCACGTACGGTCGCTGTTCTTTCTGAGGAGGTAGACACCGTCACGGGTCGGCACCCAAATGCGTCCGTAGGGATCGCTTGCACCGCGGGTTGTAAGATTATCGAACGGGAACCGCATATTTTCCGGGTCCTGAAGACGGGCGATCCCTTTTCCAAGAGTTCCAAACCAAAGATTATTCTCCCGGTCAGACAGCAGCGCACTCACATCACTGACGGGAAGACCATTCTTCATATCGATGGATGAATGAAGCCGGAATCTGCCGTTGGCGAATTGGATCCTCCAAACACACTCCGTACCTCCCACCCACAAGTTCCCGGATGCATCGATGGTGCCGTTGCCGTAATTACCGCGCGGCAGCGGAAGATCCTGTAGGATCGAATTACCCCGGAGGATCTTCATTCCCTTGAACGTAACGACCGCGGTAATACTGTCGTGAAAGGGAAGGATCTGTCCGTTCGTCCCTTCGATGCTCGCTCTCAGGATTATCCGGGAAGCACCGGTCGCGGTATGATACGCAATGATGCCGCTCGTCGAGGAGATCCACAACAGGTCCTCACCCATCGGATGTACTTGAATGAGAGCAAATGAGTAAGGATCCGGAAGAATGATCCGTTCAGCTTTTCCGTTACGGACCCGGTAGAAACCGTAATCGGTGGTGAGCCAGACAACTCCATGCGGGTCCTCATACACATCGTTCACTTTGTTCGCTTCCAGTACAGTGTCGACTTTCAGCTGTGTGTAGGAACCGGACTGATACCGGAGGAGACCGCCGCCGTTCGTCGCGATCCACATCACTCCCGTCTGCGACGTACTCTCCCAGAAGGAGTTCACATATCCCCAGAGCTCCTTCTCGCGCGGACGGATATTCCGGAATGAACTGCCGTCGAAGATGCTCACTCCTTCATCCGTTCCGATCCAGAGATATCCTTTACTGTCCTGCTTCAGCGTGGTGATGAAATTCGATATGAGTCCGTCGTTGACGGTGAAGGAGCGGATCGCATATTCCTGTCCCAACATTCCGGACGGAACGCTGAGAAGAAGAATGAAGAGGAATTTTACGATGATATGTCGAAACTTGATGCGCATATTCATTGCTCAGTACTCATATCGGTATTCGATGCCGGCGCTCCAGAGGAACCGGAATTTTTTTGCTGAGATCTCTCCTTTGGGTGAGAGTGAAAATTCCGGCGTGAGAAGAATGACAAATCCTTTTCCCAGTGCATAATCCGCTTGCACACTGAATAACAATTCGCTGAATCCGGAGAGTGATATTTTTTTTCTCGGATCGGATACCGCTGACGATTTTTTCTTTTTCAATGCCGCGGCAAGCGCATCCAATCGCCCCTGGTCGATCGACTGTCGCAGATACGTGAGTGACATTTCTCCGTCGAACGAAAAATTGCCTGAGGCGATGGACTTACCGATGGTTATCGTCAGATAGTGTGCCGGTTCCATACCAAGATACAACTCATAATCGGCGGTGAGATCAATAGCCGGAAACGACAATTTCAGTGTGGTCAGAATAGCATTCTGAAGACCGGAAAGCACGTTGATGGAATCGGAACCGTACTTGGTATGCTGCAGCGAGAATGTGAGAGTGTGCTGACCTGAAAGGATGAACATGTACCCTGCCTCAGCATTCCACTCCAGAAGGTGTCCGCCCGATCCGAGTGTGCGGGACCAGCCTCCATTGAGGGTTAGTCCGCTCTTCGTGATCAATTCGAATGATGTTCCGGCAACGGATCTGGCAGCACTCAGATCCAGTCCTTTCTTTACTCTCGTCCCTTCCACTTCGGAGCTGACGGTGAAGGAATTCAGCACATCTTCATCGTCAGCCGAAGTCTGGAGAATATCTGCTGTCGATCCGATGCTGTCCTGAGAATCTGCAGTCGAGACATTGTCGTGACCGATCTGCGCCTGAAGCGTGATGGCGGCAGAGAGCAGGAAGAATGAAGTGAACATGATGCTTTTCATGCAGATCCCAGTGAGAGTGCATCAATATAGCAGTTCCCGCGGGATGAGGCAAGCATTCGGTATCACATCGGTCTCTCATTCTCAGTTCGCAAAAATCTTTGGCATCATAGCGGAGTGTGACATCGCTCTTAGCGAATGTGAGAATGTTCTTCGCAGTGAAGTTCCAATACCGTTTGATCGCCTGCGTCGGAACAATACCGGACTGCCATGTTCCGGGGCGCTCCACACTCCGCTCGTTTTTATCTGAGAGACAGTTCCGAACATTATTGAAGCAACAAAGAGTGATAGAATAATATTCCAAAGCAATGACCGCATGATTCCTCCAAATCATTTTGAATGGTGAATAATGTTTCCATACAAAATACATTGAGCATCATGAGACAACAACTGCACGTCTGTTCAGTTGTCCCATTCTGTAATACACATCGCAGCCGATGAATTCCATGTTTCCCTGACACCGGATGTATAAAATAAACACCTTCCAGGTTTT
>CAIVNT010000429.1 GCA_903907305.1 uncultured Ignavibacteriota bacterium | reverse complement strand
TGCGTCCCGATTAAACAACAAATCGGGACTTTCTCTCTACGAGCCGTAGGCAGGATGAACAATAATTGCGACACGTTTATCCGCCGTAATTGTGGCGGACGCCGAAGCATTCTAAATTCTTATCCTGACAGCATTGCCCTGTTTACCCGCCGTCTTTGTGGCGGGTCAAGGTGTCCCTAAAATGAGTAAAATAAAAAATACATGGGCGGAACTTATTCCGCCCTTTGTATAATCAAATGGAGAAATGATATGTCAACACGAAGAGAATTCATGAGAACATCTGCACAGGTGGCGGCAGTCATCCCGGTCATGGATATAACAACTTCTTTTTTCCCAATCTCTGTTTGGGAAAAAGGAAGTGCAATGCAGACGGATGAGCAACTTCATACACCTCTTTCCGTCAGCATCTTTTCCAAGCATTTACAATTCCTGGATTGTCCGTCCGCCGCAGCTGCAGCGGCCGAGATGGGATTTGCCGGACTCGATCTGACAGTTCGTCCCGGCGGACATGTAGAATCGGCGACGGTAAAGAATGATCTTCCAGCTGCACTTCAGAAGATCCGTTCAGCCGGTTCGGATTGTTCCATGATCACAACGAGTCTCGAAAGTATTCACAATCCTGTCGATGTGGATATCATCGAAACGGCAGCAGCATCGGGAGTCAATTACTATCGGACGAATTGGTACAAATTTCCTGCAGGTATTTCATTGCCTGAGACTCTCCAACGGTGCGCGGTACAGATAAAAGAACTAAGTCAGCTCAGCAGAAAGAAGAAGATCACAGGTTGCTATCAGAATCACGCAGGGAAAGAAGTCGGTTCATCATTCTGGGAGGTCTACATGATCCTGAAAGATGCCGATCCTGAATTCTTCGGTGCGCAGTTCGATATCCGTCATGCGATGGTTGAGGGGGGATTCTCCTGGGAGAATGGATTCAATCTGTTATTACCGAAAATAAAAATGATTGTTCTGAAAGATTTTCGGTGGGAAAAGGTGGATGGAAAATGGATCACGCTGAACACACCTGTGGGCGAAGGGATGGTCGATTTCAAATCGTACTTTCAGATGCTGAAGAAAGCAAAACTCAAACCTCCGGTATCGATGCATTGTGAGTACTCTATGGGAGGAGCGGAAAAAGGGGACCGAACCATATCCGTCGACAAAAAAATCGTCTTCGATTCGATGAAAAAAGATCTCATCACGCTCCAGCGTCTCTGGCAGGAAGCGTAAAATATCTTCTTTGAGAAAAACAAACGTCCCGCTCTCTTCTTACAGAGGCGGGACGTTGTTTTTAGATATTGTTCGAACGACATTCTCAATTGCTCTATTTTCCGATCGCCAGAATTGCATCCTCCCGCTTATCCTCCGACAAGAAGATTGTTGAAAGTTTCGTCACCAGAAAAATGTTCGATATGTTCTTATTCAGATTGCAGAGGATCATTTTCCCTCCTTTTGCCTGAAAAGATGCGTGGGCAACGGTCAGAATGCCGATTGCAGAAGAATTCAAATAGGAGACATCTGCAAGATCGACGATCACTTTTACTTTTCCTAGTTCTAATTGAGCGGAAAGGATGTTCTTCAGTTCATCCGTCTCTGAACCCCCGATAAGGGACCCCTTCGGTTCTAACACGACCACGTTCCCGTCGTCTAACGATGATGATTTGATACTCATGGATCCTCCGAAAAATTGATTGTGGAAAAATTCAACACCGAACTATTTCCGACTGAATGTGGATAAAGATATTCAATCCTTATGAAAAAGCAAATAAATAAATTCAGATAAAATTGTCTTTGATTAAACATGGATTAACATTACTTTTGCACACTCAATTATCCGTAAACTTTCTATGACTGAAAAGCCGTTCCCCCCTCAATCACCCGATGCAATACAGGATGAGGTCCGCCGACTTCGCCGTGCCGTTGAAGAACTGTCAATATTAAATGACATCGCTCGTGCGATCAGCGCATCTCTCAACGCCGAAGAGATCATGCAGACGCTCATTAGAAAATCGATCCGTGCGGTGAACTCGGAACAGGGTGTGATCACCCTTGTTGAAGAAGAACAGAAATCAATGAAGACCCTTATCCGAACGATGGTGAGTTCAGCGGGTGCACCGGCCTTCCATATGCATCAAGCACTCATCGGGTGGATGCATCTCAATAAGAAGCCGCTGAGCGTGGATGATCCGGTGAATGATGCGCGGTTTCGCGGAGTGCAGTGGGACGGCAATATCAAAACGTTGCTCTGTGTACCGCTCATCGTGAAATCAGAACTGCGAGGCGTGCTGACAGTTTATAATAAAAAAGATGCACAGTCATTCAATACTGATGATCAGCGTCTGCTCGCGATCATCGCCGCACAATCCGCTCAGGTGGTGGAGAATGCGCGACTGATTGAAGAGGAAAAATTGTTCATTAAGATGCAGCAGGAAGTCGGACTCGCTGCAAAGATCCAGCGCGATCTTCTTCCGAGGAATAATCCCGGACTTCATGGTTACGATATCTTTGCTCGTTCCATTGCGGCGCAGTCCATCGGCGGTGACTATTTCGATTTCATTCCGATGAATGACGGACGGATGGCGCTCTGTCTCGGTGATGTCTCCGGCAAAGGACTCCCTGCATCACTTCTGATGGCGAATCTTCAGGCAACACTTCGTGGTCAGACATTGGTTTCACATCAGCCGTCGGAGTGTCTTCTCCGCTCAAATAAATTGCTTTACGAAAGTACCTCCCCCGAAAAATTCGCTACGCTGTTCTACGGCATCATCGATATTCAGCATCACAGCATCCATTATTCCAATGCCGGTCACGACTGGCCCTTTCTGATCTCGAAAGACAACTCGATCGATCGTTTGAAAGTGGGCGGACTTATGATCGGCCTTTTGCCGCAGGCAAGCTACGAGGATATGGAAGTACCGATCCAGCAGGGCGACATCCTTGTGATCCAGTCGGACGGTGTGAGCGAAGCGATGAATTCGAACCACGAACAGTTCGGCGAAGACCGTCTTCAGGCATTGCTGATCGAGCATAAAGAGAAGACGGCAGAAGAGATCATCGATATCGTCGTGAAAGAGGTCCGCATACATGCCGGGGCTCATCCGCAGTCGGACGATATCACTATGATGGTCGTCAAACGCATCCTGTAAAAATCCACACAACAATATCATTCTACCGAAACGGAAAGGGTACCGATGTTCATTCGTATGGTATCGATGGGAGTTCAAGCCGAGCATTCCGAAATGTTTGCAAAAGCCTATGATGATAATATCATATCTGCTTTACGGGTTCAACCGGGATGCAGTTTTGCTTCGCTACTCCAGAATATTCATGATCACAAGGATTGTATCTCCCTCACCATCTGGGAATCCAAAAAAGAGACAGATGAATACGAGAAAAGCGGACTCTTCAAAAAGCTTGTTGAATCACTTCGCACATTCTATGAAGAATCCGATGAGTTCGAACTGAAACTGACGGACGATCTTTCCATCGAATATACTCCCGTCCAAAATGATCCCTCGCTGAAGCAGTTCGACGATGACGACACGGAAAAGGAATACATCAAGAACTTCAATGTCACGCCGTACGCAGTGAAGATCATCACGCTGACAGTGCAGCACGACAAGATCCAGGAATTTCAGGACATCTTTGCCTCTAAGGTGATCCCCAAATTCGAGGAACAGAAAGGATTCATCCACATTATCCTCCTCCGGAAGAACAGTGAGTTCAACATCATCTCATTCTGGGATGAGACCATCGATCTCGAAACGGCTCCGGGCGGACAAGCGCTCAGCAGCTTGACACGCAGCATCTTCAACCTTCTCCCCTCATCAGTACAGTGGCAGGTATCGCATAAAGCTTCACGCTCCAGTTTCGCAACAACAGAAGAAATATCAGCTTCAGTCTACCGCTGCCTTACAGGGGAGTGGTTTTCAAAATAGTTTTTCAATCAGCAGATCATGAATGGGGGAACAAATGATCGGGAAACTCATACAGCAGTATGAGATTATAGAGCAACTCGGTGAAGTCCCAATTCGGTTGGACGTAGCGAGCGAAGCGAAGTTATGTCCAATCGCCGAATTGCGCCTGCCCGCCGCTACTACTTCATATTGGCAGGCGGGGATCCCGCCGAAAGGCGGGAGCTGGGGAGGGTGCCAATGATCGGGAAAATAATATCACAGTATGAAATTATTGAGCAGTTGGGTGAAGGAGGCATGGGCATTGTATACAAAGCGAAAGATACCAAACTTGACCGTTTTGTTGCTCTAAAATTTCTGACGAAGAATGTCGGTTCGTCGGAAGCGGACCGGCAGCGCTTCATGCATGAGGCAAAGGCTGCCGCAACACTCAACCATCCGAATATCTGCACCGTGTATGATGTTTCCGAATTCGAGGGACAACTGTTCATCGCAATGGAATTCATCGACGGCGAAACACTGAGGGACAGAAGCAGCAATATTTCCGTCAAGCAATCCATCGAGATCGGCATTCAAGTCGCCGAAGCGCTCGCCGCCGCACATGAGAAAGGGATCATTCACCGGGACATCAAACCGGAGAATGTAATGCTCCGGAAGGACGGACTGGTGCAGATCATGGATTTCGGTCTTGCCAAACAGCAGGGAGCTTCCCGTCTCACCCGCGAAGGGAATACCGTCGGCACCATGGGATATATGAGTCCCGAACAGGTGCAGGGATTCAATGTCGATCACCGCTCCGATATATTCTCATTCGGTGTGCTATTGTATGAACTTCTTTCCGGTCAATCCCCGTTCAAAGGGATGCACGAAACAGCGATCATCTATGAGATAGTCAATGTAGATCCTGAACCCATCTCTATAATAAAGCCCGAACTTCCACAGGACCTCGACGCGATCCTGCTCGAATGCCTGGCAAAAGATGTAGACGAGCGGTATCAGTCCGCGAAAGAGATCGTGAAGGATCTCCGCAAACTCAAACGCGAATCGAGCCGTCAGACCGCAAGCCGAATTCTTGCCGTCCGGAAAAGCCAGATCTCGTCCGGTTCCCGTCTTGCTCCGATGACGACAGAATTCGAAACTGTTCCGCAGAAGAAAGCGTTTCGATTCAACATATGGATTGCAGTATCGATTGTTTCAGTTCTCATCTGTCTTCTGATGGCGGGATATTATTTTGTTGCCCTGCGCGCTGCTCCCGAATTACTCCGGCTCTCGTTTGAAACCGCTGAAGGGACGATCTTCAACTCGACGAACGGCGGACATATAGCGCTTTCACCTGACGGTTCAATGATCGTTTATGTTGCGACGGATTCCGTGGGGAAGGACTATCTATGGGTACGCTCGCTGAACTCAGCAACACCGATATTACTCTCCGGTACGGAAAGTGCCATGTATCCGTTCTGGTCCTATGACAGCCGGATGATCGGATATTTTGCGGACGGGAAATTG
Organism: uncultured Ignavibacteriota bacterium; assembly: GCA_903907305.1. Lineage (GTDB taxonomy): Bacteria > Bacteroidota > Ignavibacteria > UBA10030 > UBA8401 > UBA8401. The sequence continues at coordinate 1,668 of CAIVNT010000429.1, read as the reverse complement.
AAAAAGATCGATGCAAAGGGGGGACCGTCATTCACCATCTGCGATGCGTCATCAGGCCGCGGCGGAACGTGGAATGCCAACGGCATCATTGTTTTTTCACCGGTCAGCAACGGAGCGTTACATCAGGTCGCTGCTGCCGGCGGTGTGTCGAAACTGGTGACGACACTCGACTCCCTTGAAATGGAAGTGAACAACCGATGGCCATTCTTCCTGCCGGATAACGAACATTTTTTGTATACAGCGCAGACGACGAAAGCTTCACTTGATGAGGATGCCGAACAGATACGCATCGGCTCGCTCAGCGGAGGGAACGGTCCTGTGCTCATCCGTGCAACCAGCAATGCTGTCTATGACAAAGGTTATATCCTCTATTATAAACAGAACTCAATTCTCATGCAGCCGTTCGATGTCGGTTCACTGAAACTCTCCGGCGATCCCGCACCGATCGTCGAAAATGTTCTGTACTCCCGTGTACGAAGTAAAGGGGCATTCTCTGTTTCCCAGACAGGCCGGATAATGTATTTAGGAACGTCAAAATCCAGCGATGAGATGGCGATCTATTCTGCCAATGGGCTTATTCAAAATAAGATCAAGATCAAATCTACTCCGACGACTGCAACGTTCTCTCCGGATGGACAGTTCTATGCACTGGATAATTTTGATGAAACGGCGAAAAATACCGATCTGTGGATCCACGACATCGTTCGCAACAGTGATACGCGATTGACTTTTGATAAAGGAGTGGAGATCGTTCCGGCCTGGTCTCCGGATGCGAAAAAGATCTACTTCAGTTCGAATAAGTCGGGGATTTTCTCGATCTATGAAAAGAACAGCAACGGCACGGGTGATGAAACATTGGTGTATGGGTCGAAAAGTCCGTCGTATTGCACAGATGTTTCGAAAGACGGCACCAAAATGCTGATCTCGATGCAGACGCAGGGGGCACAGAAATGGGACGTTGGCATGTTCGATCTGACGATCAAAAAATATACTCCGCTCTTAACGTCGGAATTCAATGAATGGGTCGCGACCTTCTCGCCGGACGGAAAATGGTTCGCCTATAAATCGAATGAGACCGGGCGGTACGAGATCTATATCCGACCAACCGATGGTTCACCGAGCAAATGGCAGGTGTCCACGAATGGGGGAGAGAATCCCCGTTGGACCGACAGCGGCAAAGAGATCATCTATGCGATAGGTGACCAGCAGATCATTTCGACGTCGGTTTCAGTTTCGGGCAATCAGATCCAGGTCGGGAATTCCGAGCAGTTGTTCAAGATCGATCCTGGATTTCAGAACAGCATAACGGATATTTCGTACGATGGGAAACTGGTATTGGTATCAAGAACATTGAATACACAACTGCTTAAGAATGGATCGTTGATCCTGAATTGGCAAAATCTTGTCGAAAAAAAATAACAAAACGTATTCAAGGAAACGGCGATTCGATATTCTGATGATTCGCTGAGGCCATGAAATGGTACGTTCATTATCTATTCATCAATGGTATGGAGGCAGTATGATCATTGTCCGGAATACATTCCAATTGAAATTCGGTCACGCGAAAGAAGTGAAGGCATTGATCGCCGAAGGGAGAGAGATGATGAAACAACACGGAGTTTCACAGCCTCGCTATCTGCTCGATGTTACGGGAAAATTCTATACCCT
>CAIVNT010000428.1 GCA_903907305.1 uncultured Ignavibacteriota bacterium | reverse complement strand
TGGATGGCTTTTTTTGTTTTCCTGCACCGCTGCGGGACAAACGAAAATTACGTCCGTCGAGTTCAGCGGCAATTCATTCTTATCGCAACGGGAATTGCAGGAGAAGATTCCTGCGAAGAGCGGTGCGCTGCTTAGCACGATTGAGCAAACTAAATCCTTTCTGAATGATCTCTATCATGCCGAAGGGTTCTATTCTTTTTCGATCGATTCCGTCTCATTTCACTTCGAGAAAGATTCATTATTTGCATCCGTAACAATATTCCTGAATGAACAGCAGCGGACGCTCATTTCAAGTGTTGTTCTCGCCGGCAACAGGGCAATTCCGTCTGAAGAACTGCTTCATTCGTTTGAAAGTTTATCCGGTTCACCGTTGAATTCACCGATGCTTGAATCGGATATCCAATCCATTCTCGACATCTATGCGGAGCGCGGTTATCCGTTCACATCGGTGAGCAGCGACAGTATCCGGACCGATCCGAATGATGCAACGAAATTGATCGTTCAATTGAATATCGCAGAAGGAGCGCGAGTCTATCTTGATGAGATACAGATTGACGGGAACTCGTCCACATCATCATCCGTCATCACCCGCGAAGTGAAACTCAGTAACGGTGCACAGTACGATCAGCGCGTGATCCCAAAGATACGTCAGCGGCTGGAGCGGATGCAGTTATTTTCTTCGGTGAACGATCCCCAGTTATATATCATTTCGGACGGAGCAAAAGACTCGCTTCGGGGCGGACTGCTCATTTCCGTGAGAGAAGGAAATTCGAATACCTTAGACGGAATTATCGGTTATGTTCCTTCTGCCGTTCAGAATGTGAATGGCTTCTTTACCGGAAATGTCTTTGTGACTCTCCGCAATCTTTTCGGCACCGGAAGAAAAGCTCTCATCCGCTGGCAGCGAGAGACACAATCCACACAGGAATTGGAGTTACAATACCGGGAACCGTGGCTGTTTGGAATGCCGTTGAATGTCGGCGGAACATTCTTTCAGCGCAAGCAGGATTCCTCGTACGTAAAGACGCGGCTGGAACTCCGCAGTGAATTCGCTCTCTCTGAAGAATTATCCGTTGCCGGGAACATATTATCTGAATCTGTCTATCCTTCTGCAGATATTCAGCAGTTCACCGTCTTTGAAAGCAGCACGCTGTTTCTGGGCGGCGAGATACGCTATGATACTCGGGACAACATCCGCAATACAACATCGGGTGTCCGCTACGCAACATCCTATCAGCAGGGAAGAAAGAATATCACCGGTCCGGAAAAATATTTTACTCTTTCAACAGAGAAGAATTCATCTATTCAAAAATATACCATTGATGCTGAATCGTTCATCCCCACCTTCATCCGACAAGTGATTATGATCGGTGTGCACGGCAGACAGATCACTTCGTCCCAACTGGAACTGAGTGATCTGTATCAGTTCGGCGGGACAACAACACTGAGAGGTTACCGCGAAAATCAATTTTTTGCATCCCAAATTGTGTACATTAATGCCGAATATCGATTCCTAACGGGACGAGCGTCATCCTTCTTTGGATTCATCGACGGAGGATATTTTTCGCGCCCCGCAGATACGGCCAAGGGAATTCTTCACCAGGAAAAAAGTCTGTATGGATTCGGACTCGGCGCGCGGATCGAGACCGGACTCGGCATTATGAACATCGGCTATGCCCTCGGTAAGGGGGACAGTTTCAGCAACGGGAAAATTCACATCGGCATTATCAACGAATTCTAATGAAACCATACATCACACTCACTCGTCCGGTCAATTTCGTCATCACAGCACTTTCAATTTTTGTCGCCTCTCTTTTAGCCGGCGGAACTCACGCTCACATCCTGCAGATGGTCTTTGCGTCCCTCGGCGGCGCGCTCATCGGCAGCGGAGGAATGGTGATCAACGACATCCTAGATGTTGAGATCGACATGATCAATAAACCGGAGCGTCCGATACCCAGCGGTGCTGTGGACCGGTATGATGCGATGATGTTCTATGGTGCACTTACCGGCGCGGGAATGATCATGATCGCATATACGACCAAACCGGCGTTCATTATTGCTTCCATTGCCGTGCCGCTCATTGTTCTCTATAGTAGAGTATTTAAGGGAACTCCGCTGATCGGGAATATGATCGTCGGCGGACTGACGGGACTTGCATTCATCTTCGGAGGGGCAGCGGTCGGAAATGTGAAACAGGCGGTAATGCCAGCATTGTTTGCATTCCTCATCAATGTGGGAAGGGAAGTGATCAAGGATATGGAAGATGTTGAAGGGGATGCCAAGAACGGCGCAGCGACACTTCCCGTCGTTTATGGAATGAGAAATGCGGCGATCATTGCGACGATGTTTTTGGTATTTGTTATGATCTCGACTGTGGTGCCGTTCGTGAACGGCTTGTATGGAATGAAGTATTTCATTCTTGTGAACATTGGTGTCAATCTTGTCCTGGTCTATGTGCTCGGTTCGCTGTGGAAGGACCAATCGGTAAAGAATCTGAATTTCCTTTCGAATATTCTGAAATGGGATATGCTGGTGGGACTCATCGCTATTTATTTAGGATGATGGTCTCAATATCGAACCTGAATTCATGATGTTTATGCCTCGCAACAATTTTATGCAATAACTTTTTTGGCCACAAAATCACAAAGACACAAATTGATCTTGCCCCGGTAATTCGGACACGGGGTTAAGGAACATGTTGAGTTAATTCGTATTGCACCGGCGACATGTTGTTGATGGTAGAATGTTTTCGTT
>CAIVNT010000427.1 GCA_903907305.1 uncultured Ignavibacteriota bacterium | reverse complement strand
GGATCGAAATTCTCAATGGAGCAGATGATGACCACATTGTCCTTCGTATCGCGCATCACTTCCAGTTCGTATTCTTTCCAGCCGAGCACGGATTCTTCCACCAGCACTTCGTGGGTAGGACTCTGGATCAATCCATTCTCCACGATCGATTTGAATTCTTCAATATTGTATGCGATACCGCCGCCGCTTCCGCCCATCGTGAAGGAAGGACGTATGATGATAGGGAATTTTCCGATGGAGTTTGCAACCTTTACCGCCTCATCGATCGTATAGACAAATCCGCCGCGCGGCATGTCGAGTCCGATCTCGATCATTGTCTTCTTAAAGAGCTGGCGGTCCTCTGCTTTTTTAATGGACTGCAGATTCGCGCCGATCAGTTCAACTTTATATTTTTCCAGAGTGCCGCGTTCCGCCAATGCCACAGCGGCATTCAATGCGGTCTGTCCACCCATCGTCGGCAGGATCGCATCCGGCCGTTCCTTCTCGATGATCATCTCGATGAATTCCGGAGTGATCGGTTCGATATATGTGGCGTCCGCCAGTTCAGGATCGGTCATGATCGTGGCAGGATTGCTGTTGATCAGGATGACCCGGAAGCCTTCTTCCCGCAGCACTTTGCACGCTTGAGTTCCGGAGTAATCAAATTCGCAGGCCTGACCGATAACAATTGGTCCGCTGCCGATGATGAGGATGGATTTAATGTCGGTTCGTTTTGGCATTATGAGAGTTGTCGGATAATTTCAATAAGATTGGTGTATAGATCTGGGATTTTTGTCTGGATAATGTCCCAAACAATTTCATAATCGACAGACATGTAATCGTGGATCAGCACATCACGTGTCCCGGCGATCTTTTTCCACTCTACTGACGGGTATTGTTCGCGGAATTCTTTGGAAAGACTTTTTACTGCTTCGCCGATTATTTCAAGACTTCTTGTTGATGCTCGTTTGAATACTTCATCCTGCAAAAAAACTTGTTTGGATATCCCCTGCGTGTGTTCAAGAATAAATCCTGCTTCATCCCGAATATGCTTCAGAAATTCAATTTCTGAACGTGACATATTCCACCTCTTGAAGGATATTGGGTCCGATATACGGGCTCAATGATTCCCTGGTAACAACTTCCACTTTACGTTGAGTCAAATTCTGCAAGAAAGAATGCAACGCATACAGATTATTGAAATTCTTTGTACCCTGCATGAACTCGACCAAAATATCAACATCACTTTGATCATTCATTGCATTGCGGACAAATGACCCAAAGATGCCCATTCGTTCAACACCAAACGATCGAATCGTGTCAGAGTTGTCGGACAATTTCCGGAATAATATTTCTTTATTTAAGGTCATCAACAGATAATTTTATTTATACCGTCAAAATACGATTTTTCTGCGAACTTTACAATTCTCAGTTGATTCTCGAAAGGAGTCTTTCTATCATTACACAACTTTTGGGAGAATGGATGTCTGTTCACAAACTTCGCATCAAAGATCTCTTCAATACGGCAGTGATCGTGGCTGCGCTCGGTTATTTTGTCGACATCTACGACCTCATCCTGTTCAGCATTGTGCGAGTTCCCAGTCTGCGTGATCTCGGACTGACACCACAGCAGATCACTGATCAGGGATTGATCCTGCTGAATGTGCAGATGCTGGGAATGCTCCTCGGAGGTATTCTCTGGGGAATACTGGGAGATAAGAAAGGACGCATTCAGCTTCTGTTCGGATCGATCCTGCTCTATTCTATCGCGAATATTGCGAACGGATTCGTTCATACCGTTGAACTCTATGCTCTCTTCCGCTTCATCGCCGGAGTCGGTCTGGCCGGAGAACTTGGCGGCGGCATCACACTTGTTTCGGAGATCATGCCGAAAGAGACGCGCGGTTACGGAACGATGATCATCGCCACCGTCGGCGTTGCGGGGGCGGTCCTGGCATATAATATCGTAGAGCATTTCGACTGGCGGAACGCATATTTCATCGGCGGCGGACTTGGACTGGCACTACTCGTCCTACGCGTAAGCGTTTTCGAATCCGGCATGTTCAATGCCGTGAAAGAGAAGAACGTCAGACGCGGAGATTTTTTTAGTCTGTTCACGAACAAAGAACGGTTCTTCCGTTATTTAAAATGTGTCTTCATTGGACTCCCCACGTGGTATTGCATCGGAATTTTGATCACTCTCTCCCCCGAATTTGCAAAATATCTTCATATCGACGGTGCGGTGAGTGCGGGACGGATGGTGATGTTTTTTTATCTTGGATTGATTCCGGGTGATTTTTTGAGCGGAGTGTTAAGTCAGATCTTCAGAAGCCGTCGGAAGATCCTTGCTGCATTTCTTGTGGTAAACAGTATCGCCGTTGTTACGTATTTTCTTTCGACAGGAATTTCTGCTGAATCGTTCTATCATGTCTCATTCTTCC
>CAIVNT010000426.1 GCA_903907305.1 uncultured Ignavibacteriota bacterium | reverse complement strand
CGGCAGAACCGGTCAAAGAAGAACCGAAGCCTGAACCGGTGAAATCCGTCGAAGTTCCGAAAGCGGAAGAGAAAAAACCTGAACCGCCGAAACCGGAAGCAAAACCGACCGCACCGGCTGTTCCGGCAAAAGATGACTCGACTGCACGAGTGGAATCGCTCCGTCAGGAATTCGCCACCATACAGGCGAAACTCCAGCGCGAGGTGGCTCAGCTGACGATGCAAGTGAGGGAATTGCAGGCTCTTAAAGAAGCAGTGGAAAAAAATCTGAATGCTCAGCTTGTTTCCCTTACGCAGGAATTGAACATGGCGAAGAAGAGCGGCGGAACGACGGATGCGAAAGAACTGGATGCGCTGAAAGAGAAACACAAAAAAGAAATTGAAAGCACAAAAGAGATTGCGATGGCAGAGATGCAGACACAGATCGCTGTCCTTCAAAAAGAATTGGAAGCGACAAAGAAGACCTTCACCGAAGGATCGCTTCAAAAACAGGGTGAAACGATCCTGGTCACGATGCTCCATAAAGCGTGGCAGGACGGAATGATCACGAATGATGAACGGGCGCTGCTGCTGCTGCTGAAAGGTGCCATTGAAATGACCGAAGCGAAATTCGGGGAGCTTGAAGAAGGAACGAAGAATGAGGCATATATGAATGCGCTGCGTTCCGTCTGGTCCGACGGCGTTGTGACTCCCGAAGAATCCGATTTTTTGACGTCGCTCCGTGAAAAACTCAGCATCCCCGCGGATGAGCATTTCAAACTGGAAGGACAGATCAGAAAAGATCTGAAGAAATAATTTTTTTGATATACGGTTTACGATCCGATCGTCACGCCTCATCACTATCCGGCGTGATTTTTTATTTTAAATTGATGGTTATTTCAGATTGATATTGATTTTTTCCTTAAACCGGGCGGACTGGCCCGCCAAAACACGCGGCGGGTAAACGATTCGCCCTTACATATTTCTTGGCGTCTTTGCTAGAGATGATTATCAATAACCGGTCCGGACTGGCCCGCCAAAAAAACGGCCGGTAAACAGTCCGGACCTACAATTTTTCTTTGTGGCTTTGCGTGAGATTTTTTTGAACTATCGTTGCTGCAATTTTTCGGTGAAGATATCGCAGAGACGGTTCTCTGAATCCAAATGGTAATAGTAGGTGGACCAGCGGACCTTGTGAATGGTGAACTGTCCGTCTACCCGCCGGTAGAAATCGAAATCCTCGCCGAACGGGATGGGCGAGAAACCGGTGACCTTCTTCAAGATCTTTTTCCGGAAGAAGAACGTTCCGCCGATATGACATTTATTGAGATGGATCTTCCTTGAAGTGTCGGTCATATCCACGACGAAATGTTTTTTCTTCGGTCCGATCAGCGTCATTCCGCCGTGAAGAAAATCCACTTTGGGATGTTTTGACAGATACTTGAGGCGGTGTTCAAGATGCCGCGGGGCGAGTTCATCATCAGAATCCACAAAACAGATGAAAGAACCTTTTGCCAGACGGAGTCCCGTATTCCTCGCAGCAGCAAGTCCTTTATTTGTTTGGAAATGATAGTGAATTCGTTTATCATTTTGGACAAAATTCTGCATTAAGGCGCGGGTGTTATCGGCGCTTCCATCATCGATCACGATCAATTCCCAGCGACCGTTGGTCTGCGCAAGGACTGATCGAACCGCTAAGGGTAATAATTTTTCTCTATTATATGTGCAGAGAATGATTGAAACCATGGATGAAATTCCCGACATTCAAAAGGCAACAACAGAACAAAAGTACTCAATATTCATCAATTCACAACCATCGAACACACTAGAGTGTTCCCCTTCAGCATCTTCATGTTCAAACAATCACTGATCGCAACGTTCGTTTTGGCGGGCATTCTTTTCGGACAAGTGCAGACCCTTTCCGGCGTGGTGATGGACCATGAGACGCTAGTTCCCCTTCCGTCCGCTACGCTTCGCATCCTGGGAACATCCAAAGGTACGGTGACCAATGGTGACGGACAATTCCGCCTTTCGCTCCCGGCGCAGCGGTACGATATTGCGGTCAGTTATCTCGGTTATCAAAGCGATACGATCGAAGTGGAACTGAATTCCGGTCAATTCCGCGCCATTACACTGATACCGAATACTATCGAGCTTTCCGGAGTGACGGTGACGGATGAGGACCCTGCGTACGAGATCATCCGTCGGGCGATCGAAAGTAAAAAGAAGTGGATGCCGCAGCTGCTGACATTCGAAGGGAAGGCATTCAACCGCACGCAGATCCGTACGGACAGCGCCATCGCGGCGATCACGGAAGCGTACTCAGTTCTGTATTGGACTAACGGCGACTCCATCCGCGAAGTGATCACGCAGCAGAAGCAGACGGGGAATCTTTCCAAAGGAGTGTTCCCATCGCGTGTCGGAGACATTGTGAATTTCAATGAGGACAGGATCAAGCTGAGCGGGTATACGTTCGTCGGTCCGACGGCACCGAACGCGTTCGAATATTATGATTACCAACTTCTCTCCACGCGGAAGATGGATAACTTTGATGTCTACACGATCCGTCTTGAGCCGCGATCCACGATCGTTCCGTTGTTCAAAGGAACGATCTCCATCGCCGAGCGTTCGTACGCCGTGATGGAAGTGGATGTGAAACCGAACGAAGCGTTCACACAGCTGTTCGTGAACATCCGGAATTCGCGGTACCGTGAGACGTTCCAGTTATTCGAAAAGAAATTCTGGCTTCCGTCACATTACCGCTTCGATGCTTCATTCACTTTCAGCATTGCCGGAATTTCTTTTCCGTCGTTCGGTGTGGAGCGGGATGTGGTACTCTACGAATACAGGATCAATCCGGTCTTTGCAGACACGATACGGCAGCTGAAGAAATTCACGGTGGATTCATCTTCGACAGTCTTCGATTCCACATTCTGGTCGGCGAACGATATCCTTCCGTTGACGCAGGAACAGGACAGCGCGTACAGAACACTCGACAGTACGCAGACACTTGAGAAAAAATTCATGCCCAAAGGGAGCGGCGGTATTGGATTGTCGGTGATCGTCGGCGCTCTTGAGGCAGGCGGCAGTTTTGCCGAACTGTGGTTCACGCGCGTAGAAGGATTCCACGTTGGCGTGAATAAATCGTTCGATAACATTATTAAGAATTTTGATGTGCGCGCCAATGCAGGATACGGATTTTCGGACAAGCGGTGGAAATACGGTGCGGGGTTGACGTATTCTTTCGGGGAGGAACATACATCAAGTTCCAATTCAGGATTTGCGAACATATTTCTCTCAAAAAAATCCTCATCCATCAGTCTGGATATGTATGATAAATTGAAATTCTTTCCGGAACCGTTGATGCCGGGGCTACTGCTCAATTCACTCTCTGCGCTCCTGACAAAAGAGGATGTGCATGACTATTACCGCGTGATCGGCGGGACTCTTACTGTGAATACGATGCTCGATCACCGGACATCCGGTTCATTGTCCTTGATGAGCGCTCGCCAGCTTTCTGTCTATCAGACGACCAATTATTCCTGGATGGCGAGAAAAAAATCGTATGCGTATCAGCCGTCGATCATTGACGGAAGAATGAATAGTCTTACGGCATCACTGAGTTATGCAACGGCGGCAATATACAGTATCGAAAAAGAGGCGCTGATCCTTTCGGGTCGGTCAGAATACTCATCGTCCCTGTTGGGAAGTGATTTTGATTTCATGACCTTCTCAGGAAAAGTACACGGAAAATTCGCGACGATGATGAAGGATGAAGCGGTATTTCCGCCGACGCTGGGATTTCAGATCGCGGGATCGAAAGGATTCGGACATCTTCCTCCGCAGCGATACAACGAACTGTATTCACGGTTTGAAACATTCGCCGGATACGGTACGCTGAAAGGATTGAAACGGCGGCAGTATTATGGGGACAGTTACGTCTCTTTCACGGTGGATCACAATTTCCGCAGAGTGCTGTTCGCGCCGCTGGGGATCCGGTGGCTGATGGAATCGAATCTTGATCTCATCATAGAGACGAATGCAGCACGAAGCTGGATCTCCGGGAACATCCTGCGGACGCCGCTGTTCCCGGTCCGCGATTCCGGCGGGTGGTATTATGAAACGAGCATTGCGGTCTCGAATGTGCTTGATCTCTTCCGCGTGGATCTGACGCGGCGCATGTCCGCACCGACGGACTGGGTGGTTTCGCTGACGATCTCCGATTTCCTGACGGGATTGTTCCAGCAGTGATGAAGAATTGTTAATTGTTTTTGATCGGAAGTCTTTTAATCAGTTTTTCTTATTGCGGTATTTTACGAACACTCCACTTGAAAAACAGAGGAGATGGTGAGAGAGAAACGATATTTGTACAGTTGGAAGAAGCCTGGTACAAGCGTTAACAAAGAAAGATCCGGTTCTCCTCCATGGATGCAGAATGGGAAAGGGACTGGAAACCGGAGGTGGGACACAAGGCGGAATCGGAAGGTCAGCAACAGCCCGATCAATGCTCATTGGACAGCGTCACTGTAGCCGCTTCACTATTCCACTCCACAAGGAACCTGTTCAGCGGCATCGATGCGGGACCTTCGATCACTTCTCCGTTCTCCTCAGAAAAACGCGATCCATGAAAAGGACAGACAATCACCCCGTTCTTCGGCGGATTCACCTCGGCGCCCCAGTGCGTACATTGGGCTGAGAATGCTCCGAAAGTATTCTCGTCAGTGCGGATAATGAGAATAACATTCCCGTTATTCAGGGATTCAAAACGCTTTTTCACCGCTCCGCCTATCGTATTCAACAGTTGTTCATTTTTCAGATCGATCACCGCTGAACCTTTTGTCACCGGAATATCTCCGCTGGAATAGAGGAGAGAACCGATGCCGCACGATTCCAATCCCAGCGCAAGCGCAGAACATCCTGCGATTCCGGCTGATACCGAAATAAAACTCCTTCGTGTCACTGTTTTTCCAGCATCATTCTCTTTGATCATAAATAATTCATCCCATTTTATTTACCATTGTATGCTGCGTTGAATTTCATTAAAGCTAAAGCCGAAGGTCTCCGGACCACTGCGCCGATACAGACAGCGGAGAGTGCGGTTGAAAGGAATTCACCGCGGTTCTTTTGGTTCGCAGATTGCACGTGGTCCATCTCCATCATTATTGTAATTGCGTGATGATCTTCTGTGCTTCGTGGATCTTTCCTTCCGGTATGGGCACAAATAGTTCTTTTGTCTGCACGCCGTAGCGTCCGCGTATCGTATACACAAAAAAAATGGATGGCATTCCCGTTGCTTCATCATTCTGTATCTCAGTGGAAACGAGTTGTGATCCCATACTGTTCCACTCCACGAACAGGCCGTTCAGATAGACGGATGATTCGGAAATATATGCCTCATGCGGCGGGGTCATTCCACGTTTGCGAAAATCGACAGCCAATCCATATCCAATTGAATAGGCAAATGCGCCGAGTCCTATTCCCAAAGCGATACCGATCCACACGCCGCTGATTCCTTCTTCCGCGATGCCGATGACGGGACCGGCGATCAGAAACACGAGCAAGGTGATATTGGCGTTGGATCTCTGACGATGAAATTCCGCATCAATATACGTTTGAAAGATATTCTCCGAATATTCCCACTGTGCCAGTAGACCGTTTCCGTCCAACAGAAGACGGATCTTCCGCGCAGCTTTTCGTCCGGCAACAAGAACGATGACAACAACAATGGAGACACACAGTGCGAACATCGCGAGGACGATACCGGCGAATTGCTGACCGATGATCCATGCGCCCGCCCCCGCAGCATTCAGAACGACGGCAACGAGAATCATTCTGTGAATGAGCGGTCGGTAAGGATTGAGATGTGTTGTTTGAATATCAGTCATTGGATCTCAAAATGATTGTATGGTGCAGAATAGGAAAAACTATCCGGAGGTGCATTAGAAACGCTCGAGCGGTTCTCTTCGCGGGGCGTTCTCACATTTAGGACTGCACGAACGGCCGCTCTTTTGTTGGCACGCTTCGCAGGAAAAATGCTGTTTGTGACACTCCAGATTGGCGCAGTTCACATACCTGATGCAGGATTCGCCGCAATGGGTGCAGACGGAAACGGACAGTCCGTTCTCTGTGTGATTGATAGGAACGGAGATGCGCTGATCGAACACATAGCAGAGTCCGTCCCACAATTTTCCTCTCACCAGGTCATCCTTACCGTACGTGACAATACCCCCCTCCAACTGCGCAACATTGCTGAAACCTTCGCTCATCATGTATGCGGTCAATTTTTCGCAGCGGACACCGCCGGTGCAGTACGTAAGGATGATCTTGTCCTTCTGATCACCGAGATTATCACGGATCCATTTGGGAAAATCACGAAAGGATTTTACCGGAGGTCGAATGGCATTGCGGAAGTGGCCGAGATCGAATTCATAATCGGTGCGTCCGTCCAGGATCACCACATCGTCCCGCTGTATTGTTTCATACCATTCCAGCGGCGAAAGATGTCTGCCGGTCTGCTTCAGCGGACTTCCATCATCGCCGACGCGGAACGTGACAAGCTCCTCTTTTACCCGCACAAATAATTTGTCGAATACATGTCCGTCTATCTCATCCGTCTTAAAGATCATATCACAGAAACGCGGGTCCATCGTCAGCGTAGTGATATAGCATTCCGTCTGTTCGGTTGTGCCGGAGATGGTGCCGTTGATCCCTTCGGGAGAGATGAGGATACGTCCTCTCAGACCGAGCAGCCAACAAAGATGGAAATGATGCTGAGCGAAGAGTGCGTAACCGTGGATTGGAACGAATTTATAATAGAGCAGAACGCGGTATGGTTTTTCGGAATTCACACTGCAAGATACGGAAAATCCCGGAATTTCTGCATGAGGAAGTCAGTCGGCCATCAGCTTTACATGCGCAACAATGAGCATGGCATCACCGACAGGATCGATAGAGGGAGAAGAAAAATTTGCGTCCAGCCGCGCCGCAAGCCGTTCCGCCGCTTCGCGGATCCCGTCCGGAAGGGCTTCATCATTCACAGCCGAATGCAGCTGCTGCAGAAAATTATCGGACGGACTGCTGTATAATTCTTTCAGTGCGATGCCGGCGATGCGACGGGCAGTGGTGCGGATCCTTCCCGCGTTCTGTCCAGGACGGATACGGCCTAATTCGGTGTCGATCTCCAGCAACCAATTCATTACAGCTTCAATTCCTTTCCGATCGAACATCTGCTGCACTGTTCAACAGAACAGTAGCGTTTGTGAAGCTGGAGCAATCCCTGCTGCTGATATGCATGCGACAGCGTTAATTTCTTTTTGATCAATTGTTTCTCCATCCGCTTCAGGATGGAATTCTCCTCCAATAACGGGAGTTCTATGGCGAGATTCAAGCAGAGATCGAACAGTTCCGCATTGCCGAAGATCTTTGCGTAGAGCGCAATGAACGGTACAACTACATTGGCGAGCATATCCAGCGTTCGGGAGCGTCCGAGAACCGCGTGTTTTTGGTGGACGGCTTCGGCGAATGAATAATGATAGTTCCAAAAAGGATGATCGCCGACATCAAAAAGAGTGATCAACTGTTCGATCTTCGACTGCGAAGAAGAGAATCGTCCACCGACAATTGTAATGAGCGATTTAAAAAAGGAGTGTGAACATATCTTATACAGAAGAATGCTTGCGGCGGCAATTCGTATTGTCGGGAAATTGGAAGGACGTGTCGGTGAGAAATTCCACGCGTCCGGTCTGAGCGGAGAGAGAGGAATCTTCGCCGGCAGTTCATTCCAAGCGGACAGCAGTGAATGGATGTGAACTTTTGAATCCTGATCCGTTACCAGCGGTAACGCCGGCAGAAGTCCGGAAGCTCTAAATAGGACTGCTTCCAGTTGAACCGGAGAAAGTCCGCTCGAATCATTTACTGCACCATTCTTCAACCAATGAATGGGAACCAATTCCGAGACCTGTTTCATCGCTCCGCGGTTGTTGGAATAACCGAGAGCATCCATCAGTTGGTCATAGAGCAACTGATCCCACGGAAGTTTCTGCTGAAGCAACTCTTTGCTGATCTTTGCATCGGGGAGCGGGATCTCGTCGATCATATCGCGCATATCGGGATAGGAAGGATACGGTTCTCCGACCGCGCGCTGCTGTGCGATGATGATCTCGCATAATCGGTTATGAAGCAGCAAGATCTTTTCCTGAAGACGTTCACGGTATAACGTTGTGATCCATTGGTTAATGAGCGAGGGTGCAATCGGATCGTTGATAGAAGCGCAGGGAATCTCGCTGCGGCGGGAGGTATATTCTTCACGCGCCAGCTGATCGGCGATGCGTACAACAGATGAAAGCAGGAATGGTTCAAGGATGATCGTGGGAATGATCCTTCCGCTGTGTGAGTGTGTCTGCTGCGCTTCTCCGGAGAGAACAACGTGAAGGATAACGGAGTTATAATTCGGATCGTTGTGATGATCGTGCTGCACCCAGTCTCCGGCAGTGCGGTGGAATTCCACATCGCCGATGAACATCACCTCTCCGATCTCGATGCGCGCCTCGCGGAAATCCGGTCCGCTTTTGCGGGAGAGATTGCCCGGAGCGGAAATGCGAACGGCCCGTCCATCCGTCGTGACGAGCCGTTCAGTGTCAATCAATTGTCTGGACCAGATATGTCGGAGGAGGTCTTCGTTCATATGATTAGCCACAGAGGACACACCTGCCTGCAGGCAGGGAGAAACATTAAGGATAAAGGGCGTCTCGGAAAAAGTTGATCTCGTTGTTCAATTTTAATGCTTCGCTGTGCGCGGCATCGGCAAAATCTTTGCCGGATGATGCGTAGATGATGCTTCGGCTGGCATTGATTACCACGCCGTAGCCGTCCTTCGTGCAGCCGTATTTGATCACCTCTTCAACGGAGCCGCCCTGAGCACCGACGCCGGGGACGAGGAACGGAATGTCGGGAGCAAGTGAGCGGACCGACTTAATGTCCGCTGATTTCGTTGCGCCGACAACAAATCCCAGATTATGATGTTCATTCCACTTCTGTGATGTAGATACCACTTCTTCAAAGAGCCGTTTCTTGCCGATCTTCTGATATTGAAAATCGAATGCGCCGGCATTAGAGGTGAGAGCAAGCAGGAAAACACCTTTATTCTTTTTATCGAGGAATGGCTGTACAGAATCTTTTCCCATATAAGGAGCGACGGTAATGGAATCGAAATCCATGTCGGTCAGGATCGCTTTTGCGTATTGTGCGGAGGTATTTCCGATATCGCCGCGTTTTGCATCGGCGATCGTCATGATGGATGAAGGAATGAGCGCACGGGTCTTTTCGATGATGGTCCACCCATCTTTACCAAGAGACTCGTAGAATGCGAAATTGATCTTATACGCGCATACGAGATCCTTTGTGGCATTGATGATCTGTTTGTTGAATTCGAGAATGCCGTTCTTCTTACCGCGGAGATGCTGCGGCAGTTTCGCGGGATCGGTGTCGAGTCCGACGCACACAAAGGAATTTGTTTTTTTCTGGATGGAGCCGAGGCGCGAGGAGAAGGTTGTCATATATGGTTTTCTTTTTGAAATCGAATATATAAATAAGATACTGGATGCTGGATAATATGGTGAACAATGAGAGAACGATATTGTTTTGAATGTATCTCTCGCAGAGGCGCTAAGACGCAAAGAATAAATGAAGAATATCAATATTGAAGCTTTGCGCCTTTGCGATAAAGTTTCTCAAGTATTTCTTATAAGGTAATAATAAAAATGGCTCCGCGGGAGCCATTTTTATTGGAAAAGTATTGGTATTTCAGGTGATCTTGTAGGACGAAGCGACGCTTCATTCTACAATTGAACAAAAATATTCACGAAGAACTATTTCAGATATTCCTTCAGCCAGTCGAAAACGGTGATGTGCCACATTTCGGAGTTCTGCGGTTTCAGCACCCAGTGTCCTTCATCCGGGAAGTAGAGCAGTTTGGACGGGATGCCTTTGCGCTGCAGCGTGGTGAAGAGGGAGAAGCCTTCACCGACTGGGACGCGGTAATCCAACTCACCGTGGATGATGAGCATCGGTGTTTTGAAATTCTGCGCATATCTGTGCGGCGAGAATTTGTCGTAGTCGGGAGTTTCCCACGGAATGCCGTGTTCCCATTCATCGAACCATGTCTCTTCGGTGACGCCGTACATTGATGAGAAGTTATAGACGCCGTCGTGACAAATGAGCGTTTTGAATTTATCGGTGTGACCGTTGAGCCAGTTCATCATATATCCGCCGTAGCTTGCGCCGGCTGCAGCCATTTTGTTCACATCCACGTATGACTGCTTTTCCATATACGCAACACCGCTCATCACGTCAGTGAATACTTTTCCGCCCCAGTCGCGGGAGATCTCATCGGTGAATTGCTGACCGAATCCTGTTGAGCCACGGGGATTCGGGAGGGCGACCACATATCCTTGTGCAGCCCAGAGCTGCTGATTCCAGCGGAAGGACCAGCCGTTGCCGAACGCACCCTGCGGTCCGCCGTGTACCCAATAGACGAGAGGATATTTCTTTGTGCCGTCGAAGAACGGCGGCTTCACGATCCACATCTGCACTTTCGTTCCGTTCGCTCCGTCGAACCAGACGTATTCCGGTTCGGACATTTCTACGTGCGAAAAAATATCGTTGTTCACGTTTGTCAATGCTTTACCGTTGGTGCCGTTACTATTTGCGGACCAGATCTCGACAGGGCGGGACATTGTCTGATGTGTGAAGACGAGCAGTTTTCCGTCCGCAGAGATATTCGCTTCGGCATTGTTTCCGCCGTCGAACGCTTTCTTTACGGTGCCGTCGATGCCGACGGACCAGAGGGGCGTGTTCGCTTTTTCTTCCGCAGAAGTATAGAGCGTCTTGCTGTCCGCCGACCACATAAACTCATTCACATTGGTATCGAATTTCGTCGTGAGACTCTTCGTTGTTCCGGCTGTGCGATCGTAAAGCATCAGCTGCCAGCGGTCCGCCTCGAATCCTGAGCGGGATTGAGCACGGTAGGCAATGTATTTTCCGTTCGGAGAATATTGCGGGAAGACATCGGCAGCAAGATTGGTTGTGATCTGTTTCTTTTCGCCGGTGGAAAGATTCACCGTGAGAATATCATGATTGGTGCTCCACGATTCTTCGTGGACGGGAATGGGTGTTGCTGTGTAGGCGATCTCTTTTCCGTCCGGAGAAAAACTGAAATCATCGCCGGTGGAGAATGTGGATGAAGGCGGGACCGCATCACGATCACCCGGAGTGACGTTGCGGGGATTTGTTCCGTCCGTATTCACGACGAAGATATGCTGACGTTTATCGTCGACCCAGCTGTCCCAATGACGATAGAGCAGTTTTGTCATTACACGTGCTTTCATTTTTGTGTTATCGCGTGCATCCTGTTTCTGTTTGTTGAGTGCATCGGCGTCGGCGTAGGGTTTATCTGAGAATTCAGGAAAAACAGCGGAGTAGAACGCGAGCTGTTTTCCGTCCGGACTCCATATAGCGCCGCTGGCTTCACTGGAAATATTTGTCACTTGATTGGTTTCACCGGTGGCGACGTTGATGGTGAAGATCTGAAGTGAACCGTTCCGGTTGGATTCGAATGCGATCGTTTTGCCGTCGGGTGACCAGCGGGGATGACGGTCCGCTTTCGGCGAGTTCGTCAGCTGTGTGGACGCTCCGCCGACTGCGGGAACGAGCCAGATATCCGTGTTGGTCCGGTTGGCGGCTTTGTCCACCACGCCAATAACATACGCGACGGTCTTTCCGTCCGGCGAGAGTTGCGGATCGCTCACACGTTTAATATTAAACATGTCCTCCAGCTGCAGCGGACGTTTGGTCTGTGCCTGCAGAGCGAGCATGATTGACAGGAACAGAACGATGAATTGAATATTTCGTTTCATACACTCCTCGAAAAAAATGGAAAAAATTGATAGAAGAAAGTAGCGGAAAAATGGGTGAGAGGCAAAAACAAAAACGGTGTTCAGCAGGAAATAGAACACGCCCGCCTGACCGACTATACGAATGATGGGTCAGTCGGGCAGGGATCAGACGGAAAAAAAGGATCTGCACGGATAAGACAATAATAAATTATTAAAGAGGAAAACGTCCAAAGGAGTCTCCTTTGCGAACTTAACAAACCGTTTATTCAGCAAATAATCTAAAGCCTTCCACGAATAACACGAATGGACACAAATTGTGGATCTTCAAGCTGTTGCATGAACCTTTTCGTCCGCGAAGAACTCGAAAAAACGCTAAGGAAAACGATTCATCAAAAAAATTGTATTTCTTCAAATGTTCTTCGTGTTTTTAGTGCTCTTTGTGTCTTAGTGGTAAAAATCATTACCAGGTATTATTTTTTGAAGTTCTTCCACATCATCGATTCCACCGGCTTGATCGTGCGTCCATTATACTTGGCATTCTTCTTCTTATTATAGAGCACTTCCACTTCACCGTCCACTGCAAAATAGATCAGCTGGCCGATCGGCATACCGGCGTAGACCTTCACCGGCTGACGGACGGAGATCTCGAGGGTCCACGTATTGCAGAATCCGATGTCTCCTTTTCCCGCCGTGGCGTGGATGTCGATACCGAGGCGCCCGATGGAGCTCTTTCCTTCCAGGAACGGAACGTGTGCGTGCGATTCGGTGTACTCTTCCGTTACGCCGAGATAGAGTTTGCTCGGGACGAGGATGATTCCTTCTTTCGGGATCTCAAAATGCCGGACCTTGTTGTGTACTTTCGCATCAAGGATCTCGTCCTCATACATGGCAAGATATTTTCCGAGATGAACGTCATAACTGTTGGAACCGAGAAACTTCCGGTTGAACGGTGTAATGACGATGGTCCCTTTGTTCATTTCAGCGAGGATCTTTTTGTCGGAGAGGATCATAAGGCAATTGATAATGGATAATGGAAAATTGACAATACTTGTTCATTTGAGAATATACGAAAAACAGAGTAAGATAAATTGGAAAATGCGTGCTCAGACGACTCCGAAAAAATATATTCAGTGTGATTTATTGAGCAAAAAACGAAAAAGAAAAATATTCTTTGAAAGACAGTCCAAAGAAAAGTGGAAATCGGATTCATTACTCCGATGTGTGATCTTAGATACCTTGACTGCATTTCAAAAAAGATATATTTTAGTACAGAAATTAAAAGAGCAGTCCAATATACCGGGCTCTCTCTAACATCCTCCAGGAATCTCCCCATCCCGAGTCTTGTTAGCTCTCAGAAATGTGTTCGTTCATTCAACACCTCTGACGACTGATGAGCATCCCAGTGTTGACCGGACGAACAAAACATCCACACATACCAATGGAGGGGCCATGAAATATCTTTACGGTTTTTTATTCCTTATCCCGGCAATCATTGCCGCGCAGGTCACGGTTGTTTCTGCGGTGCCGGCGAACAATGCTAAAAATGTTCCGCTGGTAACGACACTCAGCGTCACGTTCAGTGAAGCGATAGACTCTGTCGCTATGGAAACCAACAGCAGCGGTGATTCGCGATTCTCAAACATTGACAGCGTCATCGGTCATTGGTACAGCGCCGATTCAAAGACGATGTATGCGAAGGCCGTTCTCAAAGCAAACCAGGCGTATTTCATAGCTTTCATCTATGTCAAAACAAAATCCGGGGCATTCCTTGTCTCACCGTTCGTTTCCTATTTCACCACAGCAGCGGATTTTCCGCCATATTCTGTGAGCGGAACAATTCTGAGCGGCTCGACAGGTGTCTCTCCCGAAGGCTCGGCAGTGGCACTTGCGAATGAGAACATTATGAACCAAAAGAGCGACGGTCCGCCTCCGTTCGTTGCATGGGCGAATGTGAACAGCAACGGAACATACACTATTCCGAACTTGGTGAACGGTGTCTATTGGCCGATCGCAGTGAAGGATGTGGACCACGACGGGAAGATCAATCCGGACGGCGGTGTGGATGTGATCGCTATAGGAGATTCAGTAGTGATCAACAGTGCCTCCATCACGAATCTGAACATGACATTCTTGAATTTTACACCACAAATGCTGCACGAGTCCATAGCTGATGCCGAAACATTAGCGATGAAGAATCTTCCGGTGGACCGTGTGCTTAAACGTGTCTCCGGTTATGATGTGGACACGCTCGGCCGCTCCCGTGGATGGGAATTCATCTATTCCGTGAACGGGAACACGATGGGAAAATCAGTCCGTGTTGGAAACATGGACAACAAAGTGTCGGACATTAATGATAGTTATTTCAGCTGGGTTAAAATAATGAAACCGATCCTGAATTTGAAGTCTGCAGCGACGAGTGCCACGGTCATGATGGCGGTGGAAAGTGCAGGAGGAAAGGCATTCCGAAAACTGCCGGTACCACCGGGTGCAGAAATGCGTGTGGAATTATCCATCAATGATGCGAAGAACGGATGGTTCGGAGGGATGCCGGGAGGATATGATACAAGTAAGATCTATTGGAATGTTGCCTATGTCCATAATGTCCAGGTAACGAACGATTCTTCCAATTGGATAAAAGGACTCTACTTCCTTTGTGACCTGACTACGGGTGCCGTGATCCTTTCGCGTCTGACGGGAGTCGCAGATGATGCCGTCATTCCATCCGAATATGTTCTGCGGCAGAATTATCCGAATCCGTTCAATCCGGTAACGAACATTCGATTCGTTCTTCCGTCTTCGGGTATGACTACGCTGACAGTCTACGATCTGTTGGGACGTGAAGTATCAATACTCGTGAATGAAAGAAAGAATGCCGGTGAATGTACTATCCCATTCAATGCATCCGCACTGACAAGCGGTATCTATTTCTATCAATTGAGGAGCGGTTCGTTCGTTGAGACGAAGAAGATGATGCTGGTGAAGTAAGAGCAGGTGTTAGGTACTAGGTTTTAGGCATTAGGTTATAGGTTGGCGTTGAGATCCCTTGTCCGTGAATAACGGGCGGGGGATTTTTTTGTAGGCCACAGAGGATACAAAGAAGAGCGGAACGGAAAAGAGCATTCCACGAATATTGTGAAATAGAAACTGCCATGCACTTATAAAGTGCGTGGCAGTTGAGGGTGAAGAACTCTAAACTGTAGGGACAGAAAATTATCCGTCCCTACAAGTCGAACAATTTCAAAGCTGTTGTCAAAATTCAGCCAATGTCATAAGGATATAAAATATTTCTTCGTGTCCTTTGTGTCTTTGCGGTTTACTTTTTTTCTTCCTTATCCGTGTTCATCCGTCCGATCCGTCAAATCCGTGTTCTATTTAGGTTGATCCGGAAATTTTATTTGGAGAAAGTAGAATGTTTCAACCAGCGTGACGATCCACTGCGCGCCGAAGACGATGAGTGTGCCGGCGGAATTTGCAACTGTATCGAGTGTGGTAAGATAATAGGTGAAGATCAGCAGCGTCAAGGCTAATACGATACGCATAGCGACAACCGTGCCGCGCTGGGACAGACGTTCCGGTTCGAAGAATGTGAGGAAGACCACCGCCATTGCGGTGACAGCGAGCGGCAGTGCATATTTCTGCGCGAGCATGAATGCCGGGAAATATTTTTCGTTGAACAATTCGAACGAGGTCGTCAGCATCACCAGTATGGTGACGGAACAGATAACAGTATAGATGCCGGTGAGAATCTTCACTTTCATACTCATAATAGTCGCTTTCTTTTCGTAAATTTCAGGAAACATTGTGCTAATAGCAATTCCTATCCCTGAGAGTCCGTCATGAAACGTTCATTTTTCTTCCTTCTTATCTTAACCGTACAACAGCTCTTCCCTCAATACACCGTTACCTCGCCGTATCTGAAGAATCCCGAAATGATGTTCGGCTATGTGGACAGCTGCGCAAAGTTCTGGATGAAAGCATACGATCCGGTGAACGGAGGATTCTACGTGAACATCAACCGCCAAGGGAATCTTTCCGGCTCGTCCATCAAGAATACGCTGAACCAGTCGCGCGATGCATACGGATTTGTCCGTGCGTTCCAGATGACCGGCGATACGAGCTATCTTCGGTATGCGCGATATGCTCTGAATTTTATGTGCAAATATGCGTGGGACAAGACATACGGCGGTTGGTATAACGATATCAATAACACCGGTACCGCAACGAGTCCGAACGGAACGAAGACGGCGTTCTATCAGCACTATGCACTGCTCGGAATAGCGGCAGCATACGAAGCGACGGGGGATACGACCGACTGGAACTGGCTGATGAAGGGATATGATTTCAATGAAGCGAAACTGTGGGACAAAAATGAATCGTATTTCGGTTATTACGATTATGTCGCCGCGAACGGAACATCACCAACCGACAAAACGTTCAACTCAACGGTAGATGCGGTGACGACGCACGTACTCCATCTCTATCTAATGACAGGCGATGCGAAATATAAACAGCGGCTGCTTGAACTGGCGGACAATATGATCTACTGGCTGGCGGCGAACGCAAAGTTCCAGAAGATCGGTTTCCCAGAGATCTTCAATGCGCAGTGGCAGATCAAGAGCGGCACGAGCGATGAACAGCGCTCCATTATGGGTCACGTGCTGAAGACCGCGTGGTGTTTGGGACGCATCTATCAGATCGAGAAGAATCCGACCTATCTTGCGACAGCAGAAGATCTGGTGCAGGGGGTCCTTTCCAAAGGATACGATCACCAGAACGGAGGACCGTTCAAGGATTATAACCGTATCTCGGGAGTAATGATGATGTACGGCATAACGGACACGGCAAAGGCGTGGTGGCAGATGGAACAGGCGGTGACGGCGGGATTGATGCTGCATCAATTGACGGGGAAGGATGAATATCTGAAAATGGCGGACGGCTCTATCGACTTCTTTATGAAGTATTTTGTTGACCACGTCTACGGTGATGTGTATGCTGACATTGCGAAGAACGGCTCGCTCATTCCTGCCTGGGGGACAATGAAGGGGAGTACCGGGAAAGCAGGATACCATTCCATTGAAACGGGATATTACACATATCTGTACGGGAAACTTCTGACGAAGAAAGAACCTGCAACGCTCTATTATAGATACGATGCACTCAATACTCCGCGCACCATCCGTATGCGTCCCGTAGGACTGCCGGAGGGTTCGCTGAAGATCGCGGCGGTGAAACGGAACGGTTCCACGTACGGTAATTTCGATTCCACAGGATTGACATTGACGCTGCCTGCGGGGACGGACGGTATCTTTATGGTGACGTACGCCCCCGTAACGAATCCAACGAGTGTTGCCGAAAGGAATATAGCTCCCGAAACATTCTCATTGGAACAGAACTTCCCGAATCCGTTCAATCCTTCAACCACCATCGGTTTTACTGTTCGGGTTTCAGGAAGCGCAACGCTGACGGTATTCGATATGCTTGGACGAGCCATTGCGACATTGGCGCAAGGCTATCATGAAAAGGGTGTTTATTATAGAGCGAGGTTTGACGGTTCCGCGCTTGCCGGCGGAACGTATTTTTCGGTGCTCCGGTCGGGGGGCGAGGTACAGATCCGGAAAATGATATTCGTAAAATAATTTTTTTTATGAAAACCAGTCCCGATCTTTTTATTCGGGCAATTGCTGAAATAGTTCACCACGGCGTCCCCACCTTCCCAACTGACACAAGTGTTGTATTGTTGGTAAAACGGGGATGACACGGAGGATCTTAAAGGGATGGTCGAATGACCCTCCCTTTTTGTTTTTAAAAGAACACCGAAGCATTGTCAAGGTTGGGTCCATTGGAAGGAACCTTGATAAGGTTTTTGTATGAACGGTTCACTTCATCGTTCCTATTACATCTCTCCGCGCCTCAGCGTTCATTT
>CAIVNT010000425.1 GCA_903907305.1 uncultured Ignavibacteriota bacterium | reverse complement strand
GCAGCCATCGAAGCAGCCCGAGCAGGTGAACAGGGAAGGGGATTTGCTGTCGTTGCAAATGAGGTAAGGAATCTTGCTGAACGTACGTCGAAAGCAACAAAAGAGATCTCAACGATGATCGCACAGATACAAACAGATACGAGCGATGCGGTGGCTTCGATGGACCAAGGAACAGCGGAGGTGGGAAAAGGAATTGTTCTTGCAGAGAGGGCCGGACAGATGCTCCTCGGTATCGTCGGGAATGCAGAAACGGTAGCGGAAATGGTCAGTCAGATTGCTGTCGCTTCGGAGCAGCAGGCGAGTATGAGCGAAGAGATCAGCAGGAATGTCGAAGGAATTAGTTCTGTCACGAATGAGAATGCCAATGCGGTTCAGCAGATTGCTAAAACGGCAGAGGATCTGAACAAGATGACCGAAAACCTTCAGCAGATACTCGGAAAATTTACTCTGGATCATACTGAACAACATCGGCAGCAACTGGATATCGGACACGATGCAGTGAAACAATCTGTTCGTCGTGATCAGAGAACTCGTGAATTGGTCGCCGAATCATCCGGTCATTATTAGAAGTGGTCTCAAAAATGAAAATTTGTCACACTGAGCGGAGTCGATCTACGATCCCGTAGGGAAGTGTGACAAATCATAATGAATCATGCCGCGGATCCGTTCGGCATGACATCGTTTTTCCATTTTTGAGATGGCTTCTAATTGGTTAAAATTTTGACAATCCATTGCAGCGGAATTTTATCTTGACCGACTCTCTGCAGAAATGAATTCTTGACCTTCGATTGATCAATCCTACGGCCGAACAGAAAGGGGTGTATCAATGCAGTCAATATCAGACCAAAAAGTCCTCATTTGTTCAATTATTGTGATTCAGAGTCTTCACAAACTCTGATAATTTTTGTATTATTTAGTGTATTAACCTCCTCATTAAAAAACATTATCGATGATCCCATTTAGATGAACAATACTATTCACAGGCTTTTTGTCTTTTTCCTTTTCTTCCTTGGTATTCTTTCAGTTGTCGTTATCTTTGTCCGGAATTTCGATTATTATACCCTTGCGGATGATGAGCGTCCGTATCATGTCCGATATGATGATCTGAAGCCGAGCGGTGTGGAAAGTCACGGTTACGGCATTGTCGGCACTGCTATGGTGATGATCGGTGTGATAACGTATTCATCACGGAAGCGCATCCGTTCGCTCAATCAGGTAGGGAAGATCAAGTATTTCCTCGAATTCCATATCTTCCTCTGTCTGCTCGGACCGATGCTTGTATTATTCCATACCACTTTCAAATTCGGCGGTATTGTTGCCGTCAGTTTTTGGAGTATGACCGCAGTTGCACTCAGCGGATTGGTCGGGCGATATTTATATGTGCAGATACCGAAAGGTATCGAAGGAAATGAGATTGACATCAAAGAACTGGAATTGTCCAATGTCACTCTCCGTAATCAACTGTTCGAAAAATATGGACTGGACGAGATCGACCTGAAGAAG